>NZ_PJJV01000059.1:0-61108 GCF_002929655.1 Cryobacterium sp. M23 | reverse complement strand
CCGAACGCCTCATCAAACTCACACTCGCCGCCTAAAATGAAACCAAGGACCCCGTCCGAAAAGACCGGGTCACCCCAGCCATCAGTCCCGGCGTGTCGCGTATTTCTCCGAGTTAACGTCACAACGGATGCCCTGGGCTGGCTGCGCCCGCCGCCGGTGGTTGAGCGTGCCGAAACCCGGCGGTCCAGCCTGCAAACCCGCGCCGCACCATCCGTGCCCCGCGTCGCCACCCCCCTGTCACCGAATTGATTAGAACAGGAAGACGAAACTCAACAGTTATCTTTCCTCATCTATTGACTCCAACTTAGAACGTGTCTACGATGTAGGCATGGCTGGAGCCCCCACTCCGCACCACCCCACCGCCTCACCGCAGGCGGTGCCTTCCCTCGCGCAGGCACCCCTCGCGCAGGCACCCCGTGCACACCTCGTGCAGCAGCTCCAGCAGGCCCGTGACCTGGCCGCGGCCGTGCTGGACTCGGTGTCCTTCTCCCTCCTGGGCGAGGCGGAGGCGATGATGGTGCTGGGCACGGTCGAAGACCTCGGCCGCCGGGTCGATGCCGCCAGGGTGGCCTCTGCCGCTGACATTTCGGTGCGGTGCCTCCGTATCCTGGGCCATGAGTCCCTGGCGGATCAGAACGGGGCCAGCAGCGGCATCGACCTGATCACCCGTCTGACCCTCGTCTCTTCCCGTGAGGCGAACCGGCGGGTGCGCCTGGGCGAGAACGTCACCCCGCGCCGGGCGGGCACCAGCATGCTGCCGCCCTACTACCCGGCCGTGGCCGATGCCCTCACCGCCGGAGACCTCGGCGTCGACGCGGCCGAGAACATCGTCACCGCCCTCGACCAGGTCGCGGCCCGGGTCGCAACCGACGACCTCGGCACCGCCGAACGTGCCCTGGTGGCCAGCGCGACCGGCGCCGTCACCGACGAAACCCGCGGCCTGCCCGGTGAGGGGTTCGCGTTTCCTGCGGACCTGGTGCGGGGTATGGCGGGGCAGTGGCAGGCTCGCCTCGATCCCGACGGCACCGCCCCCAACGAGCCCGTCGCCGAAGCCCGCAGCACTGTGGGCTTCGGGCTCTTCCGCGACGGCCTCTACCCGCTCCGCGGCGGCGTCACGCCGGAGCTCCGCGGCATCATGAACGCCATCTTCGACACGTACCTCTCCGCCCACGCCACCCCGGCATTCCCCACGGCCAAGGAACAGGCGCGCATGGCGGCCGGGCAGCTGATCCCGGGCGCCGAGGCCGCGGCCCTCAGCGACGACCGTAACGGCGGTCAGAAACGCGCCGACATCCTCCGCGGGGTGTTCGAAGCCGCCACCCGCGACGCGGGAACCCCGACCATGGGCGGCGCCGCCCCCACCGTCATGATCCACGTCAACCAGGCCGACCTGACCGCCGACCGCGGGGTGGGCTGGATCGACGGCGTCGAAGTGCCGATCTCGCTGACAAGTGTGAAGCAGGCGCTCTGCGCCGGCGGATTTCAGGAGATCGTGTTCGGCCTGAGGAACGAGGTCCTCAGCCTCAGCACCGAGAATCGTTTCTTCAACCGGGCCCAACGCCGCGCCATCGCCGCCCGCGACGGCGGCTGCACCATCCCCGGCTGCACCGTGCCCGCAGCCTGGTGCGAAGTACACCACGTCATCCCCTGGCACCGCGGCGGAAAAACCGAGATCACCAACGGGGTACTGCTCTGCTGGTACCACCACCACAGCATCGACACCTCCGGCTGGAACATCCGCATGATCCGCGGCAAACCCCAAATCAGGGCACCCTACTGCTTCGACCCCACCCGGACATGGCGGCCTGGGGGAGGGAACCCGGCCAACCGGGCACGGCCTCGGCCTCGGCAGGCTCGACCAACGTCAGGGTAAGTCCCCCGGATCGGGTCACCGGTCTCGGCAGGCACGACCGACGTCAGCTTAAGTCCCCGGCCGCGAGCGACCTGAGCCCGGTGGTCGAGGTCGTCGAAACCAGGCGGGCCATCTTCCGAACCCGGCCCGGGGCATCCGTTAGCGCGGGTGGCGACAACGGATGCCGGTGTGGGGGCCTCCGAGGCCGGCGCACCGGGTCTCGACAGGCTCGACCACCGACAGGCTCGACCACCGATCGGCTCGACCACCGGAGGGTGTGCTCGACCGTCTAGGCGCGGAGCTTGGTGATCTGCAGCAGGCCGTCGCCCACAGGGGAGAGGGCACTGATGACTGCGGTGGACGAGGCGATGACGGTCAACAGGGTGCGGAAGCCGGTCGCCACATCGTCGCGCTGGGCCGGGTTGGCCACGCGGCCGCGCCAGAGCGCGTGGGCCACGAGCACGGTTCCGCCCGGGCGGGCCAGGCGCAGGGCGTGCTCGACGTACTCGATCACGCACTGCGGATCGGCGTCGACGAACACAATGTCGTAGGAGTTCTCGTTCATGCGTGGCAGTACGTCCGCTGCCCGGCCCGTGATCAGGCGTACCCGGTTCGCGGGGATGCCGGCTTCGGCGAAGTTGGCTTTGGCGTGCTGCTGGTGGTCGACCTCGGTGTCGATCGAGGTGAGGGTGGCGCCGGGGGCGCCGGTGAGCAGCCAGATGCCGGAGACGCCGGCACCGGTGCCGACCTCGAGAATGCTCCGGGCCCCGGTGGCGGCCGCGATCACGGCCGATTGAGCGCCGACCGCCGGAGAAATCGCGTCGATTCCGAGTTCGAGGGACTGCTGTCTGGCCCGCGCCACAGCGTCGGACTCCACGACTGAGTCGTCGGAGAATTTCCAGTTCAGATCTTTGTCAGACACAGCGCAACTCCAGTAGGTGAATGGGTCAAGCCTAAGGGGGGCCGGGCATGGTCCGGGGAGGCCTCGCCGGGGGTTATTCTGGGGGAATGTTCGGTTTGACCTTCGAGAAGATATTACTGATCGGGATTGTCGCCGTCTTCCTGCTCGGACCCGAACGGCTTCCCCACTATGCCGCCCAGCTCGCCCGCCTCGTGAAGCAGCTCCGGAACCTGGCCAACGGGGCCAAAGACCGGATGCGGGACGAGATGGGCCCGGATTTCGACGACGTCGACTGGAAGAAACTCGACCCGCGTCAGTATGACCCGCGCCGCATCATCCGTGAAGCTCTCACCGACGAAGACGAGCTGAAAGGCCAATCGGCGACCGTGTCGCGGGCGGTGCCGAATCCCGACGGCGCCTATCTGCAACGCAAGCGCGCCAGGGAGGCCGCCACGCTGCCGGCGCCCTTCGACTCCGAAGCCACGTAGCCACGTAGCCACGTAGCCACGCAGCCACGTGGCCAAACGAACTAGGTGACGAGCACACCGGACGCGGCGTATTCGAGCTGGCGGACGTCGGGAACGGGTACGTTGGGCAGGTTGGGCAGGTTGGGCAGGTTGGGCAGGTCGGGCACGTAGACCCGCGACACGGGCTGAGTGCGCTCGGATCGTGTTCCCGACCGCTGCGATGACCTCGCCGGACAGCCCGAATCACGAGAAGTCGTCGTCGACTACGATCAGGCGCCCGGCCGGAAAGAGCGATGCGCGGAAGGTCCCCTGGTTGGCCGCACCCTCGCCGGTGTCCGCCACGGCCACTCGGTCGTTGCCCAGCCGGGAAAGGGCGACGGCCTGTCCGACGGCGGGCGATAGATCGTCGGCGATGATTCTCGAGCAGGAGAAATGCGTGCCGGGGTCCGAGGCTGAGGCCGAGGGCCGGGCGGTGAGCGGCGCAGTGCGCACCAGAATATGCAGGCCGGGCCATACGGGCGATGCGTGCACGCTACGCTGAACCCACGTATCTGAGGAGTGTGACCGTGTCGAAGCCGTCGAACACCCACGCGAAGCCCAAGCGGGTGCCGCTGCCCGTCTACTCCGCCGAGTTGCGCAATCTGCAGACCGAGTTGGTCGCCATGCAGGAATGGGTCAAGGAGTCCGGGGCCCGCATCGTCGTGATCTTCGAGGGCCGGGACGCGGCCGGCAAGGGGTCCGCGATCAAGCGGGTCAGCGAGTTCCTCAATCCCCGCGTCGCCCGGATCGTCGCCCTGCCGGTGCCGACCGAGCGCGAGCGCGGCCAGTGGTACTTCCAGCGGTACATCGAACACCTGCCCTCCACGGGTGAGATCGTGCTGATGGACCGCTCCTGGTACAACCGCGCCGGCGTCGAACACGTGATGGGGTACTGCACCCCCGACGAGTACCGCCGCTTCCTGCACCAGGCGCCCCTCTTCGAACGGATGCTGGTCGAAGACGGCATTCTGCTCGTCAAGTACTGGTTCTCGGTGTCCGACACCGAGCAGGAGAGGCGGTTCCGGTCACGGCTGAACGACCCGATGCGCCGCTGGAAGCTGTCTGGGACCGACCTTTTCTCGATCACGAAGTGGGTCGATTATTCCCGCGCCAAAGACGAGATGTTCGTGCACACCGATCTGCCGGAGGCCCCATGGTGGGTCGTCGAGAGCGAGGACAAGCGGGCCGCGCGCCTCAACATGATCAGCCACCTGCTGTCGATCGTCCCCTACACTCATCGCGAGCCGCCCCAGGTGACCATTCCGACTCGCCCCGCCGGCTCGGAGTACGAGCGCCCGCCGCGCGAGCTGAACCGGCCAGTGCCGGACATCACGACCACGCTGGGAAAGCCCACGGCGAAGCCGAAGGGCAAGGCCAAGATCAAGAAGAACGCGAAGAAGGCGACCAAGGCGGAGGCGGCGAAGCTGGCGCCGGAGAAGGCGGCCCAGCAGGCGGCCCAGCAGGCGGCGGCGTCGGCCAAGCTGACCGTCTGAGCCGGGTTCGCGGAGCCGGGTCACGGCTCTGCTGCCCGGGGTCAGCGGCGGCGGATGCCCTTCAGCACGGCCGCCAGCAGCAGCATCGGCCCGGCCAGCCGCTCGAAGTCGTGGCCGGTGCGCGGCAGCTGCACGAGACCCGTCGGGCGCGCGATGGTGACGGCGTCCACGAACCTGAGCAGTCCCTCCGGGCCGTTGCGTCGGCCGAGACCGGACTGCTTCAGTCCGCCCATCGGGGCCGCCACCGAGGAGAACGAGCCGCGATAGCCCTCGTTGATGTTCACGCTGCCGGCCTCGAGGGCCCCGCCCACGCGCAGAGCCCGCCGCACGGAACCGGAGAACACCGACGCGTTCAGCCCGTAGTCGCTGTCGTTGGCGGCCAGGATGGCGTCCTGCTCCGAGTCGATCACGGTGACCGCAACCACAGGGCCGAACGTCTCGCCGGCGAAGCACTCCATCGCCGGGGTGACTCCGGTCAGCACGGTGGGTTCATAGAAGAACGGTCCCAGGTCGGGGCGGGCACGGCCCCCGACCTCGACCGTGGCGCCGTGGGCGACCGCGTCGGCCACCTGCGCGCTCACCCGGTCCAGCTGGGCCTGCGAGGTGAGGGAACCGACGTCCGTCGTGTAGTCGTAGTCGGCGCCGAGCCGGAGCGACCGGGTGACGGCCACGAATTCGTGCAGGAACGCGTCGGCCACACCTCGCTGCACGAAGATGCGCTCAATCGACACGCAGAGCTGGCCCATCGCCGTGAAGCAGGCCGGGGCCGCGTCGGCGGCCGCGCGGGCCGGGTCGGCGTCGTCAAGCACGATCAGCGGGTTCTTGCCGCCCAGCTCGAGCGAGACGCCGGTGAGGTTGCCGGCCGCCTGCGCCGCCACCCGCTTGCCCGTCGCGGTCGACCCGGTGAAGCAGACGTAGTCGGCCTCCGCGGTGACCGCCCCGCCGATCTCCGCGCCGTCGCCGACGACCACGGCCCAGAGCTGCTCGGGCACGCCGGCGTCGATGAATGCCTGACGCAACGACAGGATGCTCAGCGCACCCTGGTCGTCGGCCTTCTGCACCACACCGCAGCCGGCGGCGAGGGCCGGCACGACATCCATGGCGGCGAGGCTGAGTGGGTAGTTCCACGGGGTGATCACGCCCGCGATGCCCTTGGGCCGGTAGCGCACAGTGGCCGTGATGACGAGCGGGATCGCGGAGTGGCGGCGCCCGCCGCGCAGCACGCGCGGCGCGGCGAGGGCATTGAAGCGGGTGACGCCGGCGGCCTGGAAGACCTCCTCGAAGGCCTGGCCGCGGGTCTTGCCGGTCTCCGCCTGCACGGTGTCCTGCAGCAGCCCGCGGCGCTCGAGGATCAGGTCGTGCGCGCGCAACAGGATCGCCCGGCGCCGTGCGAACCCGGCCCGCGCCCAGGCCAGCTGGGCCAGGCGTGCCTGCGCGTAGGCCGCCTGCACGTCGGGCAGCCCGCTGACGGGCAGCTCGTGCAGCACCTCCCCGGTGAAGGGCGCGATCACGGTGACCGTGGCCCCCGTCGTGGAACGTATGGAGCGGGTGAGAGTCGTGATCCCGGCAGGGTCGAGGGGGGAGGCAGGCATGCCGAAAGTCTAGGTGGGGGCGGCGCATGCGCTCCGCCGCGGCGCCGGTGCGGCGACGCTACTTTGGGGTGATGCCGAGGCTCAATCCGGAGAGGCCGCGCGCCCGGGTGGCGAGGCGGTCGGCAACCAAACGGATAGCCACGGCCGCGGGGTCGGTCGGGTCGCCGTGCACCACGGGCACCCCGGTGTCTCCGCCGCTGCGGAGCGGCACGCTGAGGGGAACCTGGGCGAGCAACGGTACGGGGAACTCGTGCCCGGCGCCGAGCCGGCGCGCGACCTCGGCGCCGCCCCCGGAACCGAACAGCTCCAGCACCGTGCCGTCGGGCTGCACGATTCCGGCCATGTTCTCGATCACGCCGTAGATGGTCTGGCCGGTCTGCCGGGCCACGACACCGCTGCGTTCGGCGATGTCGGCGGCGGCCGGTTGCGGGGTGGTGACGACGATGACCTCGGCCTGGGGCAGCAGCTGCCCGACCGAGATGGCCACGTCGCCGGTGCCCGGAGGCAGGTCCAGCAGCAGGATGTCCAGGTCGCCGAAGTAAACGTCGGTGAGGAACTGGGTGATCGTGCGGTGCAGCATCGGCCCGCGCCAGGCGACCGCGACGGAGCCGTCCTCCACGAACATGCCGATCGAGATGACCTTCACGTCGAAGGCGATCGGCGGCAGGATCATCTCGCCGACCTGGGTCGGCTTGACCGCGGCGGACTTGCCCGTCTCGGGGGAAGGCGGGGTGACCAGGCCGAGGAGTCCGGGGATGGAGAACCCGTAGACATCCGCGTCGACGATGCCGACCCGCAGGCCGCGCTCGGCCAGCGCCACGGCCAGGTTCGCGGTGATTGTGGACTTGCCGACCCCGCCCTTGCCGCTGGTGATGGCGTAGACCCGGGTGAGCGAGTCCGGGCCGAATTGGTTGCTGCGGGCTTCCTTGCCGCCGCGCAGCTTCTCCGTCATCGCACGGCGCTGCTCGCGCGTCATCACGCTCACATCCACGGTCACGTTGCCGGGGCCGGCCACGGACTCCACGGCGCGCAACACATCGCGCTCGATCTGCCGGGCCGCCGGGCAGCCGGCGATGGTGAGACGGATCCCCACGAGGGCGCGGCCGTCGACGATCCGCACCCCGGCGACCATGTCGAGGTCGGTGATCGGCTTGCGGATCTCCGGGTCGATCACCCGGGCCAGGGCGGTGAGCACCTGGTCGGCGGAAAAGAGGGGCTCAGGCACTGGGCGATCGCTCCTCGCGGTCGCGGTCTCGCTCGCGGTCGCCCTTGCGGAGGCGTTTCCGGGTCTGCTTGTCCGGGTCTTCGCGCTCTTCCAGGTTGTCGAGAAGGGCGCGCAGCTCGGAGCGGAGGAAATCGCGGGAGGCGAGGTCCTTCATGCCGAGGCGCAGCGCCACCACCTCCCGGGCGAGGTATTCGGTGTCGGCCAGGTTGCGTTCGGCGCGCTGCCGGTCCTGTTCGAACTGCACCCGGTCTCGGTCGTCCTGGCGGTTCTGCGCCAGCAGGATCATCGGGGCCGCGTAGGAGGCCTGCATCGACAAGACCAGGGTCAGTGCGATGAAGCCGAGCGACACGGAGTCGAAGCGCCACTGCACCGGTGCGAGCGTGTTCCAGGCGATCCAGCTGACGGCGAAGAACGTCAGCCCGAGCAGGAACCACGGCGTGCCCATGCCGCGGGCGATGGCCTCGGTGAACCGGCCGAAGCGGTCGCGGCTGGGGCGGTCGCGGCTACGCCGGCGCTTGCGGCCGAGGGCGGGCGTGCGCAAACCCTTGGGGGAGTCGAGGCGGAGATCCGCTCGGTTAGCTCGGGCCATTGCCGGTCCTCCGTCCGTGGTGCAGCGGGATGCTTCCCGTGGTCAGTTCGGTGCGGGCCTCGGCCCGGCGGCGCACGTCGTCGTTGCCATCGTGGCTGCGCCAGTCGTCGGGCAGCAGATAGTCGAGGACGTCGTCAATCGTCACCACCCCGACGAGTCGGTGGTTCTCGTCGACCACGGGCACGGAGACGAGGTCATAGCTGGCGAGGATGCGGGTGACCTCTGCGGCCGAGGTGTCGGCGGTGACGGGATCGAGACCCTGGTCGAGCAGTGTGCCGAGGCGTTCGTGGGGCGGGTAGCGCAGCATCCGTTGGAAATGCACCATGCCGAGGAAGCGGCCGGTGGGCGGCTCGTAGGGCGGGAGGGTGACGCAGATGGCCGCGCCGAGGGCCGGCGCCAGGTCGTGGCGACGGATGAGCGCGAGCCCCTCAGCGACCGTGGCATCGGCCGAGACGATGATCGGTTCGGTCGTCATCAGGCCGCCGGCGGTGTCGGGGGCGTAGGTGAGCAGGAAACGCACGTCGTCCGCTTCCTCCGGCTCCATCAGGTCGAGCAGCTGTTCGCCGAGCTCTTCCGGCAGCTGCGCGATCAGGTCGGCGGCGTCGTCGGGCTGCATGTGGTCGAGCACGTCGGCGGCGCGGGCGTCGCCGAGCCGGGTCAGGATGCTGACCTGCTCACTTTCCGGCATCTCCTCGAGGGCGTCGGCGAGGCGGCCGTCCGGCAGCTCGCCGGCAACCTCGTGCATGCGCTCCGGTGGGAGGTCGAGCAGGGTATTCGCGAGGTCGGCGGGCTTGAGGTCGGAGTAGGTGGCGATGAGCTGCTCGGCCGACTGGGCCTGGCCCTCGGTGGTCTGCTCGCGCACCTCGGCCCAGTCCGTGAAGGTCGTGGCGCCCTTCGCGAAGAGGGACAGGCTGGTCTTGGGGCGGCGCACGAAGAGCTGGCTGATCGCCCAACCGCCCTGGGGGAGCTCCTCGATCGAGACGTCTTCGATGGTCGCCTCACCGGAACCGTCGTTGAAGACCACCGTGCGCCCAAGCATCTCGGCAATGACGCGCACCTCTCCGCCGCGCTGCTCGAAGCGGCGCACGTTGATCAGGCCGGTGGTGATGATCTGACCCGAACCGATGCTGGTGACGCGCCCGATGGACACGAAAACGCGGCGTTTGCCCGGGATCTCCACGATCAGGCCGACGACGAGGGGCGGGTCGTTTTTTTGGTAGACCACCAGCACGTCCCTGACCTTGCCCACACGGTCTCCCGCGGGGTCGAAAACGGTACACCCGGCCAAACGGGCAACGAAGACTCTGGTGGCAGACACAGATCAAATCTAGGCCACCTTCAGGGCAGATCGGTCCTGTGAAAGAATGGACTCATGAGCAATCAGAACCCCTTCGGCGGGCGCAGGGCCGCATTGTTCCCCGTTTTACCCAAGGGGGAGGTGCTCGCGACATACGCCACCTATGGCGAGGCTCAGGAAGCTGTGGACACTCTGGCGAAGTCCGACTTCCCGGTGAAGCAGGTCTCCATCCTCGGCAGCGACCTCAAAACCGTCGAGCGGGTCACCGGCAAACTCACCTGGGGGCGCGTCGCTCTCGCCGGTGCGGCCTCCGGCGCCTGGCTGGGCGTGTTCTTCGGGCTGCTGTTCTTCATTTTCTCGCCGGATGGCGCGGGCCTGCCGTTCGTATTCGCCGCGGTGATGATCGGCGCCGGGTTCGGCATGCTGTTCGGGGTCGTCAGTGCCGCGCTCAATCGCCGTCGCCGCGACTTCACATCGACCATGCAGGTGATTGCCAGCACCTATCAGGTAATCGTCGACGGCGCCCTGGTCAATCGGGCCCGGAACCTGCTCGCCGGGCACGCTGAGGCCGAGCAGGCGGTGCCGGCCCCGCCGCATCCGTCGGAGCCCCCTCGCGTCGAAGAGCCCCCTCGCGTCGAAGAGCCGCCCGCGGCTCCGCAGCATCCGCTGCCCTGACAGTCCGCGGCCAGGTTTAGGTGGTGAGGGCGGCGATCCAGGCCTCGACCTCCTCGACGGTGCGGGGGATGCCGGCCGACAGGTTCTCCGGGCCGTCCGCGGTGACCAGGATGTCGTCTTCGATCCGCACGCCGATGCCGCGGTACTCCGCAGGCACCGTCAGGTCGTCGGGCTGAAAGTAGAGGCCGGGTTCGATCGTGAACACCATTCCGGGCTCGATCACGCCGTCCATGTACATCTCGCGGCGCGCCTGCGCGCAGTCGTGCACGTCGAGGCCGAGGTGGTGGCTGGTGCCGTGCACCATATAGCGGCGGTGGTGGCCGTTGTCGGGCAGCAGGGCCTCCTCGGCGGTGACGGGCAGCATGCCCCATTCGGCCGTGCGACGCGCGATGACCGCCATCGCCGCGGCGTGCACGTCGCGGAACACGGCGCCGGGACGCGCCATGGCGAACGCGGCATCCGCTGCCTCGCGCACGGCGTCGTAGACGCGGCGCTGCACGTCGGTGAAGGTGCCGTTCACCGGGAGGGTGCGGGTGATGTCGGCGGTGTAGTAGCTGTCGACCTCGACGCCGGCGTCGATCAGGATCAGGTCGCCGGGCACGACGGCGCCATCGTTGCGGGTCCAGTGCAGGATGCAGGCGTGAGGGCCGGACGCGGCGATCGTATCGTAGCCGACCGCGTTGCCGTCGGACCGGGCCCGGGTGTTGAACACGCCCTCAACGAGCCGTTCGCCGCGGTGGTGGGTGCTCGAGCGGGGCAGGTCCCGGATAACGTCCTCGAAGCCGCGGGCCGTGGCGGCGACGGCGAGGCGCATCTGGGCGATCTCGTAGGAGTCCTTGACCAGGCGCAGCTCCGACAGGCCGCGGGCGAACTGCTCGTCGGCGGCGTGGTCGCCGTTGATCTCGAGGCTGAACGGCGAGTCGGAGGCGTCGGTCGTGAGCACCTTCTCCGCCGCGAATCGGAGGCGGGCCTCGTCGACCTCGGTGGTGAAGAGCGGGTCGGCCTCCCGCAGCACGAGGCTCTCGGTGTCGATCGTGTTCATGACCAGGGCCAGGTCGGCGATGCCGCGCACCGGCACGCCGAGGTCGGCGGCAACCTGGGCGACCCCGGGGCGTGGGCCGATCCAGAATTCGCCGATATCGGGGTTCGCGTAGAACTCGTCCGAGTCGCGGCCGGCCCGCTCTCGGAAGTAGAGGGTGGCGTCGTGGCCGGTCGCTGTGGGTTCGAGCACCAGCACGGCGCCGGGCTCGGCGTCGCTGCCCCAGCCGGTGAGGTGCGCAAAGGCCGAGTGCGCGCGGAACGCGTAGTCGGTGTCGTTGGAGCGTTGCTTGAGACGGCCGGCGGGGATGATCAGACGCTGTCCGGGGTGCATTGCGGAAAGGAGTTCGCGGCGGGCGGCCGCGAAGCGCGCCTGCTCGCGGGCGAGCGGTAGCTCTTCGGTGCGCTCGGCCCAGTCGCTGGAGATGTACGCCTTGAACCCGGCCGAACCGGGGGTGGTGGAGCGGTTCTCGTTCGATCGGGGAGCAGGGGTGATCGCGGTTTCGCTGGAAGTGGCCATGGCCCATTGTCCCATTGAGCTAGGAGGTCGGGGCGAGGGTGGCCACGATCGGGCGGTGGTCGCTGCCAGCGCCGTCTTCCGCCTCGATCACGCGCAGGCCCTGCACCTGCCAGTTTGCGGTGGCCAACACGTGGTCGATCGGCAAGCCGAGCAGGGCCGGCGCGAAAGTTGGCCAGGTGCCGACGGCGCCCGCACCGGTCGCCGGTCCGGCGTCCCGGCAGTCGCCGAGGACGGCGCCGGCCGATGTCTCGTGGCCGCTCAGGTGGTCGACCGTCGCGTTGAAATCACCGGCCATGATCACGTTCGGTTCAACGCACTGTTCGGCGAGCCAGTCCAGGTCGGAACGCCGGTTCGACATCTCGAATCGAATGGGTGCGACGGCGTGCACCGCGATGATGGTGGGCCCGACGTCGTCGGCGGGCGTGGCGACGACGGTCGGCAGCACGTTGGTGTTGCCGGGAGGCCCGGAGCCGGCCTCGTCGCTGACCGTGTAGTCGCCCAAGTCGGGGTGATCAGCAGGGTCGTGGAGCGGGCCTTGGAGATCTGGTCGAAGGCGATGGTGTGCACCCACATCGGACGTCCGCCCTCGCGCATGGCTTCGGCGACGGCCTCACCGGTGGCCTCGGTGGTTTCCGGCAGGGTGACGATGTCGGCGTTCTGGCCGAGGGCGAGTCGGGCGATGGCGGCGGCTGGGAACCCCGCGGGACGGTCCGGGTCCGCCGCACAACTAGCATGGGGGAATGCTTGGTGCTCGACGATTCCGTGGTCCGATCGATCTGCACACGCATTCGAGCGTGTCGGATGGCACGGAGACCCCGTCGCAGCTCGTGCGGGCCGCCGCCGCGGCCGGCCTGGGCACGGTCGCACTGACCGACCACGATTCGACCGCCGGCTGGGCCGAGGCCGGTGTTGCCGCCCGCACCGCCGGACTCACACTCATCCCCGGCATGGAATTCAGCACCCGGGTGGGCTTTTCCAGCGTGCACCTGCTCGCGTACCTGTTCGACCCGTCCAACGCCGGCATCGTGGCCGAAACCGCCCGGGTGCGGCAGGCCCGGCTGGTGCGCGCCGAGCAGATGGTGGAGCGCATCGGCGTCGACTACGCCCTGACCTGGGAAGACGTGCTCGCACAGACCACGCCGGATGCGACGGTCGGCCGCCCGCATATCGCCGACGCACTGGTGGCCCGCGGGTTCGCGCTCACCCGGAGCGAGGCTTTCGCGGGAATCCTGCACTGGGAGGCCGGCTACTACCAGCCCCACTACGCGCCGGACCCGCTGCGGGCCATCACCCTCGTGCGCGCGGCCGGTGGGGTGCCGGTCATCGCACACCCGGCGACGCGCGGGGCGGTCGACGTCATCCCTGAAGCGAAACTGGCCCGGTTGGCCGAGGCCGGCCTTTTCGGGCTCGAACTCGAGCACCGTGAGAACAGGCCCGAGGCGAAGGCCCACCTCTACGCGCTCGCCGAGAAGTACGGACTCTTCGTCATCGGGTCCAGCGATTACCACGGCGAGGGCAAGCCGAACCGCCTGGGCGAGAACACGACGGCGCCCGAGGTGCTCGAGCGCATCATCGGACAGGGAACGGGCTCGCCGCCCGTCTACGGCTGACGCCGCCCACCCTAGGGAACAGGGCGCGCGGTCTACCATGCGCCGCGAGCCCTCACGTGAGCCGCCGCGGAGGCAAACGAAAAGCGCCCCCGCCGAAGTGGAGGCGCTTACGGCCGGAACTGCCGTGCAGGAACTGCCGTGCAGGGGGTGCCTAGCTGGGGGTGCCGGCCTGCGGGGCGTGGCGACGCGTGCGGCTCCGACGCCGCGGGGCGCTGTTGCCGTCGTGGTGCTCGGCGCCGCCGCCGTCGTGAGTGCCGGCGGCCGGGGTGATGACCGGGGCATCCGGGTTGGTGGTCGCGCTGACCCGGGTGCGCGAGCGCGGCGGGCGGCTGCCGGCCAGTTCGCCGGAGTGGCTCGCGCCCGAGCGTGCGGCGTCGGTATGACCGGCGCCGGAGCGACCGGCGCCCGAGCGCGAGGAGTCGCCACCGGTGCGGCCCCCGCCGGAACGGCCGGAGTCAGAGCGGCCCGAGTCAGAGCGGCCCGAGTCGGAGCGGCCGGCGCCGCCGGTGCGGCCTGCGCCACCCGTGCGTGCAGCCGAGGCGGCGGTCTCTCGGTTGGGCGAGGCGCGGAGGCGCCCCTTCGACCCGGCCGGGATGTTCAGGTCGGCGTAGAGGTGCGGCGACGACGAGTAGGTCTCCATCGGAACCGGCGTGCCGAAGTCGAGCGCGTTGTTGATCAGCGTCCACTTGTGCATGTCGTCCCAGTCGACGAACGTGACCGCAATGCCGGTCTTGCCCGCACGGCCGGTGCGTCCCACGCGGTGCAGGTAGGCCTTCTCGTCCTCGGGGATGGTGTGGTTGATCACGTGAGTGACGTCGTCCACGTCGATGCCGCGCGCGGCGACATCCGTGGCGATCAGGATGTCCTTCTTGCCGGCCTTGAAGGAGGCCATGGCGCGTTCACGCTGTTCCTGGTTGAGGTCACCGTGCACGGCCGTGGCGTTGAAGCCGCGATCGCCGAGCTCCTCGACCAGCTTGGCGGCGGCGCGCTTGGTGCGGGTGAAGATCACGGTCTTGCCGCGGCCTTCGGCCATCAGGATGCGGCCGATCACCTCGTCCTTGTCCATGTTGTGTGCGCGGTAGACAAGGTGCTCGATGTTGGCCTGCATCAGGCCCTCGTCGGGGTCGGACGCACGGATGTGGATCGGTCGGTTCATGAACCGGCGCGCCAGGGCGACGATCGGGCCCGGCATCGTGGCCGAGAACAGCATCGTGTGGCGGGTGGACGGCGTCTGCGAGAACAGCTTCTCGATGTCGGCGAGAAAGCCGAGGTCGAGCATCTTGTCGGCCTCGTCGAGCACCATCTCGCTCACGTTGGCGAGGCTGAGCAGGCGCTGGCTGGCAAGATCGAGGAGCCGGCCGGGGGTGCCGACGACGATCTGCGCGCCGGCCTTGAGCGCCTCGATCTGACCTTCGTACGCCTTGCCGCCGTAGATGGAGACAACCTTGGTGTTGCGGTTGCTGGACGCCATCTCGAGGTCTTCGGAGACCTGCACGCACAGCTCGCGGGTCGGGACGACGACGAGTACCTGCACGCCGGGTGCGGGGTCGAGCCCGAGTCGCTGAATGATCGGAAGGCCGAAGCCGAGGGTCTTGCCGGTGCCGGTCTTGGCCTGACCGATGATGTCCTGGCCGCTCAGGGCGAGGGGGATGGTCTGCACCTGGATGGGGAAGGGCTCGATGATGCCTTGATCAGCGAGAGCCTGAACCATGTCCTGGTCGATGTTGAGTTCGGAGAAAGTCACGAATTATTGCCTTGTCATTAGCTGGAAGCGGGATGCGCCCGTCTTTTGCTTCGGGCACCTGGCCATCGATCCATGCCGATGGCGTGGTCCCAGCCTATCGGGCGGCCCTGTGAAGTCTCTTATACCGGACCCGGACGCACCGATTCGCCCAGCGTGGGTCGGAACCCGCGGTGGCGGCACGACACTGTCCTAAGCTGGGCCTGTGATCATGTGGACCGATGGGCGCAAGAAGCGCGTGGAGGCACCCCGGCAACCGGCGCGGCGGGCACGTCAGTCGACCACGAAAATGGACATCGCCGGTTTCACGCCGGAGTTGCTGCCCTACCTCGGCCAGGCGGCGTACTTCCAACTCGGCATGTTCGAGAACCTCGCCCTGGCCATCGCGATCGCTCCGGACCTCACCGCGAAGGAGGCGCTGAGCGTCGCCGCCGGCCGGGCCCTCGCCAAGCACCAGGGGCTCGTGGCCGAGATCCGTCGCCGCGGCGGTGAGCCGTCCGAGGTGATGGCCCCGTTCGCGCCCCACCTCGACGCGTTCCGCGAGCAGACGGCCGGCGCCGACTGGAACGAACTGCTGCTCAGCTGCTATCTCGCCGGGGGACTGCTCGACGACTTCTTCATCCGGCTGTCCGACGGGCTGCCCGGCGATGTAGGCCCGCGGGTGGCGCACCTGCTCGGCCAGGACGCCGGCACGGAGGTTCTCGTCACCCACCTGAAGGCCGCCATCGGCGCCGCCCCGGCGCTCGGGTCGCACCTGGCCCTGTGGGGACGACGCCTGGTCGGGGACACCCTGCTGGTCGCCCGCTCGGCTCTGCCGATGGAGGGCATCACCGCAGCCGAGTCCCGGATCGAACCCGTGTTCACCGAGCTCATCGCCACGCACACGCGGCGCATGGACGGGCTCGGCCTGACCGCCTGACCGCCGGCCGCACGGGGGAGCCTTCGTCACGCGCCGGCCGGGTGCCCGTCGCGCATCAGGGTGTGCAGCATCCGCTCGTCGCCGGCGGTGCGCGTGCGCACCAGGGCCAGGTCGGCTGCGACGGATGCCAGTGCGGTCACCCCGAGGGTGACCCACCAGATCCAGCCACCGTCCCAGGGCGCGCCGAGCCAGCTCAGCGCCACCCAGACGACGGACGCGACCATGGTGCCGATCGCCGGGACGAGGACAGCGCCGTGTGCGCGGCGCCCCGGAATGGCATACCGTGCGGCAATCCCCAGAACAGCACCGCCGAGGGCGATGAAGAGCAGTTCCACGGTTGTTCAGGCGACGAAGCCGACGCGGCGGGACGCCTCGGAGCCCAGCTCAACGTACGCGAGCCCGACGGTCGGAACGATGTAGACCTTGCCCTTGCTGTCGGAGAGCTTCAAGTACCCGGTCTGCCCGGCGAGGGCGGCAGCGACCGTTTCCTCGACCTCGTTCGCGGGCTGTGAGGTCTCGAAGCCAATCTCACGGGGAGAATTGAAGATGCCAATGCGGATATCCACCAGATGCGCCTTTCGTTGCCTAAGCGCCCAGATTACGACAGAACCGCGCACCGGGCCGACATCGTTCACTGTCGGCGCAACCCGTTACGTTTGAAAACGTGACAACCCTGGGACTCCCGCTCCGTACCGAGCAAGAAACGGTCGTTCTCGACGACTCGCAACGCGCCGTTCTGGCGCTGGTAGCGCAGCCTGCCCTGCCCGTTGGTCGACGCCACATCCCGGGAGTCAGCGCCGCCGTGATCGGCGCACCCGGCACCGGCAAGACCACCACGCTGGTCGAACTCGTCGCCGAGTGCGTGCGGGGCCACGGGTATTCGCCCAGCGAGGTGCTTGTGCTGGTGCCCACTCGCACGGGGGCGACGGCCCTGCGTGACCGGCTTGCGCTGCGCCTCGGCGTGCCCACCAACGGCCCGCTGGCCCGCACCGCGAACTCGGTCGCGTTCCAGATCGTGCGGGATGCCCTGGCCCGGGCGGGAGGCGCGGCTCCCACCCTGCTCACCGGCGGCGAACAAGACCAGATCATCGCGGAGCTGCTCGAGGGGCACCGGCAGGACCACGCCGAAGCGCAGCAGGCCGAAGCGCAGGGCGGGTCGCAGCACATCGAGTCACACCCTGAGTCGCGGCACGCCGCACCGGACTGGCCCGACAGCCTCGGCGCCGACGTGCGCAGCCTGCGCGGGTTCCGCACGCAGCTGCGCGACCTGATGATGCGCGCCGTCGAATACGGCGTCACCCCGGAGGCGCTCGCGGCTCTCGGCCGCAGCGAGCGGCGCCCGGAGTGGGTGGCCGCGGCCGAGTTCATCCGCGGCTACGACGACGTGAAAGACCAGTCCCGCCCCGGCCAGTACGACTCCACCGAACTGGCCCAGTTCGCCGCGGCCATCGTGGCCCGGGCCCCGGCCGGTTCCGCGGCGCTCGGCTCGCTCGGCAGCCTGCGCCTGATCCTGCTCGACGATGCGCAAGAACTTACCCAGGCCAACCTGACCCTCCTCGCCCAGTTCGCGGCGCGCGGCGTGGGCGTCATTGCGTTCGGCGACCCTGATATCAGCACCGGTTCCTTCCACGGCGCCCACCCGGATGCCCTCGGCCGGCTGGGCGCGTACCTGTCCGGCGCCGTGCTGCCGACCCTGGTTCTCAGCACGGTGTACCGGCACGACGCGGCCATCCGCGGGGTGGTGCGGGGTCTCACGCACCGCATCGGCGCAGCCTCGGCCGGCACTCAACGGTTCGCCGTCGGCGTGGCTGACCCGGCCGCGCAGGCAGTCCAGCCCGGAGGGCAGGCGGACCAGGCCGAGCCTGCCGGGGAGCCGAACCCCGTGCAGACCATGCTCGCGGACAGCCCCGCCGACCAGCTCGCCGTGATCGCCCGCCGGCTGCGGGAGCGGCACGTGCTCGGCGGCATTCCGTGGGGTCAGATGGCGGTCGTCGTGCGCAGCGGCTCGCTCGTGCCCGCCCTGTCCAAGGGGCTCGCCGCGCTCGAGGTGCCCACCCAGGTGTCGTCGGCGCAGACCGCGCTCCGCGACGATTACGCCGTGCGGGCCTTCATCCTCGCGCTCGAGGTGACCCTGGGCCGCACACCCCTGGGGCCCGAGGAGGCGACCCTGCTGCTCCGCGGCCCGCTCGGCGGCCTCGACCCGATCACCCTGCGGCGCCTGCGTGCCGCGCTGCGCCAACAGGAACTCAGCAGTGACCGGAATCGCTCCGCCGACGAGCTCCTGGTGGAGGCCCTCGGCGACCCCGGCCTGTTCGCCGCCATCGACAACCGCACGGCCCGCCGGGCCGCCAGCTGCGGGGAGAGCCTCCGGGCGGCCGCCGTGGAATACGCTGCCGGCGCCACGATCGAGGAACTGCTCTGGGGTCTCTGGCAACGAAGCGGCCTCGCCCGGGAGTGGAAGGACCAGTCCACCGGCACGGGCATCGTCGCCGACGAGGCCAACCACAACCTCGACGCCGTGGTGGAGCTCTTCTCCGCCGCGCAGCGCTACGTGGAGCGCACCCCGACCGCCCCGCCGGTTTTGTTCCTCGAACACCTTGTCGACACCGACGTGCCCGAAGACACCCTCGCCCCGCGCGCGCTGGGCGACGCGGTCATCGTGTCCACCCCGAGCGGCCTGATCGGCCGCGAATTCGACGTCGTCGTCATCGCCGGGGTGCAGGAGAACGTCTGGCCCGACCTGCGCATCCGTGGTTCGCTGCTCGGAGCCGGCGACCTGGCCACGCTCGCCGCCGGCCGGCGCCCGGAGGAGGCCGGCGCCCGCACCACCGTGCTGCACGACGAGCTGCGCATGTTCGCCCAGGCGGCCAGCCGCGCCCGCAGCGAACTGCTGGTGACTGCCATCGACAACGAGGAGAACCAGCCGTCGGTCTTTTTACGGCTGCTGCCGAAGCCCGCACCGCGCACGGCTCCGGAGCCCGGCGACATCAGCCGCTACCCGCTCTCCCTGCGCGGCCTGGTGGGCCGGCTCCGCCGGGATTTGACCCGGGGCACCGCGGCCCACGGCGACGAGGCCGCGAGCCGGGCCACGGATGCCGCAGCGACCCTGGCCCGGCTGGCCCGGGAGAACGTGGTCGGTGCCGCCCCCGACCAGTGGTACGGCCTGAACGAGCCCAGCACCGTGCGCCCGCTCAACGACCCGGAGGCCGGCGACGCCCCGGTGCGCGTCTCGCCGTCGCGGATGGCGGCCTTCGAGACCTGCCCGCTGCACTGGGTGATCGGGCAGGTCGGCGGCGGCACGTCCAACACCGCCGCGAACCTCGGCACGATCATCCACAAGGTGATGGAGGACTCCACCACTCATAGCCCCGACGCGCTCTGGAAGGGCGTCGAGGCGCGCTGGGGTGAGCTTCAGTTCGACGCCGACTGGCAGTCCCGGGTGCAGAAGGTAGAGGCGCGTGCGCTGACCGACCGGCTCGCCTCCTACCTGCTCGACTTCGAACACGGCGGTGGCAGCCTGCTCAGCGCGGAGGGCACCTTCCAGCTCGATGTCGACGGCGCCGTGCTGTCCGGCACGGTCGACCGGGTCGAGCGGCTCGGCGACGGGCGGGCGGTCATCGTCGACCTGAAGACGGGCCGCGGCGACCCGATCAGCGACGCCGGGGTGGCCCTGCATCCGCAGCTCGGCGCCTACCAGCTCGCGTTCAGCGAGGGTGCCATCGAGGGCATCCCCGCCGGAATGCCGCTCGCCGGCGCTCGCCTCCTGATCGTGTCCAGCGGCACGGTCAAGCAGAATTACCGCAATCCCACCCAGCCCACCTTCACCCCTGAGGAGCTTGCGGCCTTCCGCAGCCGGGTCGGTTGGGACGCCGCCGGCATGGGCGGCGCCACCTTCCTCGCCGAAATCAGTTCCCACTGCCTCGACCCGCGCTCGCACGGGTCCTGCCGAATCCACGTCATCAAGCAGGTCAGCTCATGAACCAGTCCGTCACCCCGCCCATCTCGGCCCGCCAGATCGCTGCGACGCTGGGCATGTTCCCCCCCACGGATGAACAGCAGGCCGTGATCGAGGCGCCGTTGGCGCCCACCCTCGTGGTGGCCGGGGCCGGCAGCGGCAAGACCGAGACCATGGCCAACCGGGTGCTCTGGCTGCTCGCCAACGGGCACGCCCGGCCCGACCAGATCCTCGGCCTCACCTTCACCCGCAAGGCCGCCGGCGAACTGTCCGAGCGCATCCGCGACCGCATCGACCAGCTCGACGCGCAGGGGCTGCTGCCGAAGCCGCCGGCGCCCGCGGCGGGGGTGGTCACGATCGATTCCTCCGACCTGTTCAACATGCCCACGGTGTCGACGTACAACTCGTTCGCCAGCCGCCTGTTCACCGACAACGCCCTGCTCCTCGGGCGCGAACCCGAGTCGGTGCTGCTCAGCGAGACCAGCGCCTGGCTGCTGGCCCGCCGGGTGGTGATCGAGCACGGCGACAGCCGGCTCGTACCCTTCGGCAAGAAGCTCGACGCGGTGACGGATGCCGTGCTCGCCTTCAGCCGTTCCCTCGCCGAGAACCCCCCGCCCGTTGTCCCGGGCGTTCCGGCCGCGCCGCACGACCTGACCGGCCTCTCCGCCGGCTTCGGCTATCTGCGAGACCTGCCCTACGGCAACCCGCGCAAGAAGATCCCGTATGCCTCGGTCGCCGAGTCGCTCGCGGCGGTGGAGCCGCTGCCGGTTCTGTTCGAGCTCGCCGAACGCTTCGCAGTGGAGAAGCGCCGGCTCGGGCTGATCGAGTTCTCCGACCAGGTGGCTCTCGCCCTGCAGGTCTGCCAGAAGGCCCTGCAGGTCGTCGCTCGCTACCGCGACCAGTACCGGGTGGTGCTGCTCGACGAATACCAGGACACCTCGGTGCTGCAGACCGAGCTGCTGCACACCCTCTTCAGCCGGCATCCGGTGATGGCCGTCGGTGACCCGCACCAGTCCATTTACGGCTGGCGCGGGGCCAGCTCGGCGAACCTGCTGGGTTTCTCGCAGAGCTTCGCCGGACTCTCCAACCGCCAGTCGCCGTCGATGAGCCTCTCCGTCACCTGGCGCAACCCGGTCACGGTGCTCGACACCGCGAACGCGCTGGTGGCGCCGCTGAGCGAGGCGCTCCGGGCCCGGCCCGACGGCATCCAGGTCGACACCCTCGCGGTGCCGGCCGGCAAGGCGAACGGGCGGGTCGAGGCGTCGATGCTGGAGACCATCGCCGACGAGGCCCGGGTCGTGGCGGACTGGTTCGCCACGCGCCTCTCCAGCGGCACCGACAAGTCCGGCGCGATGCTCTTCCGGGCCCGGCGCGAGATGGAGTTCTTCGCCGAGGTGCTACGGGAGCAAGGCGTCCGCGCCCACGTGCTCGGCCTCGGCGGCCTGCTCTCCACCCCGGAGGTCACCGACGTCATCTGCGTGCTGCGGGTCGTTCACGATCCCGCCGCCGGCAGCGAACTGGTGCGACTGCTCGCCAGCGGTCGCTACCGGGTCGGCCCCCGCGACCTGCAGCACCTCGCGGCCGTGGCGCGCTGGCTGGCGGCACACGACTGGGCCCAGCAGGCGGTGACGCAGGAACTCAAAGACAAGATGCGGGCATCCGTCGCCGTCGACGAGGGCGCGTCGCTCGTCGACGCCCTCGACTTCGTGGCTGCCGCCCCCGAGACCCACGGGCAGCTCGCGGGCTTCAGCGACACCGGCCGGGCCCGGGTGCGGGCCGCCGGCCGCCAGCTGGCCTGGCTGCGCGCGCGGGCCGGCCTGCCGCTGCTGGACTTCGTGCGGCTGATCGAGCAGGAGCTCCTGCTCGACGTGGAACTCGTCGCCAACGAGGCCAACGGCCTGGGCCTCGCGAACCTCTACGCTTTCCACGACACGG
This sequence comes from Cryobacterium sp. M23, assembly GCF_002929655.1. NCBI lineage: Bacteria > Bacillati > Actinomycetota > Actinomycetes > Micrococcales > Microbacteriaceae > Cryobacterium > Cryobacterium sp. M23. The sequence goes on along the minus strand of NZ_PJJV01000059.1, from coordinate 39,260 downwards.
TCTCCGCCTTCCTTGCCAGCGACGAGGTCGGCAGCCTCGCCGGTTTCCTGCGCTGGCTGGGCAGGGCCGCCGCCTACGACGACCTGGGCCCGCGGATCGAGCCGGGCGAGAGCGGCACCGTGCAACTGCTCACCATCCACGGGGCCAAGGGGCTCGAGTGGGACTATGTGGCCATCCCCAACCTGACCGAGAAGAGCCTGCCGGCTCAGACCCGGGACGGGGCCGGCTGGCTGAAGTTCGGCGAGCTGCCCTACCCGTTCCGCGGCGACCGGGCCGAGCTGCCCGAGCTCGCCTGGCAGGAGCATGAGACCCAGCTGTCGTTCGACACGGAATTTCAAGCCTACAAAGAGCAGCTCGCCGCCCGCCACGACGACGAGGAGCGGCGCCTGATCTATGTGGCCACGACCCGCGCCCAGGAGGAGCTGCTGCTCACCGGATCGTACTGGGGCGGCGGCAGCACCGTGCGCGCCCCCAGTCGGTACCTCGAAGAGCTCGCCGAGGCCGGGCTGATCGCCGCGCTGCCGGAGGGCAGCGAGCACGACGAGAAACCCGACACCGGGGAGGGCGTCGACGAGCACTGGCCCTTCGACCCGCTCGGCACGCGGCGGCCCCTCGTCGAGGCCGCGGCCGCCCGGGTGCGCGCCGAAGCGCAGAGCGAACGCGACACCCGGTGGTCCCACGCGGTCACCCTGCTGCTCGAGGAACGGATGCTGCGCCTCGCCGGCGCGGGCGCCGTCCCGCTGCCCACGCGCATTCCGGCTTCCCGGTTCAAGGACTACATCGACGACCCGGTGGGGGTGGCCGCCGCCCTGCGCCGCCCCATGCCCGAGCGACCGTACCGGGCCACCCGGCTGGGCACCCTGTTCCACTCCTGGGTGGAACAGCGCGCCGGCGGGGCGTCGGGCGGCGACCTGATCGACGCGGACGAGAGCGAACTGGACCTCGGTGACCAGGGCCCCGACGCCTTCGACCTCGACCTCGATCAGAACCAGCCGCTGGAGCAGGCCCAGCTCGAACGGCTGCAGCGCACCTTCGAGCACTCGCCGTGGGCGTCGGTGCAGCCCGAAGAGGTCGAGATCGAGATCCACCACGTGCTGGCCGGGCAGGTCTTCGTGTGCAAGCTCGACGCGGTCTACCGCACCGAGACGGGCTACCAGGTCGTCGACTGGAAGACCGGCCGGTCGCCTTCGAGCGCCGCGGACCTCGAGCTCAAGCAGACCCAGCTGGCCCTGTACCGGCTCGCCTATGCGCGCTGGAAGGGCATCGACCCGGAGATCGTCGACGCGGTGTTCTACTTCGTCGCGGACGACACGATCGTCGCCCCGGACCGGCTCTACTCCGAGGAGGACCTGGTGCGGGCCTGGTCGTCCGTTCGCCTGAAGGCGGTGTCGCCCACGGTGTCGATCGCGCCGGTGGTGGCATCGTCGGCCGATGACGATGACGATGACGATGACGATGACGACGAGCCTGGACCCGAACCGGAGCCGGTCTCATCGTCGTCCTCGAACTCGCCGCCGAACTCCGACAGGTTGTAGGCGTCGGTGTGCATGGAACCACCCAGGTCGCGGCGGGGGATGCCGCGCGGTGTGGACTTGAGCATGCTCTCCACCCCGGCAACATCGAGGATCGGGCCGGTGGCCGGTGACAACGGATGCGACGTAGCCTGGTGCACGTTGTCCACCAGACCGTCGAGCATGGCCACGGCGTCGTCGACGATCCCCTGGCTGCGCGTGTCCGTGCCGTGCAGCAGCCAGCGGGCCAACTCCAGCTCGGCGTAGAGCATCGCGCGCTGCGTGATCCTCGGGTCGTTGCCCTGGCGGGCCGACGCGTACGACGCGACGGCTGTCTCGCCGGCCGCCCCGCGGGAGGCAAGCAGCCAGTGCAGGTCGCGGGCCGGGTCGCCCACGCTCAGGGCGGACCAGCCGAGAACCCCGGAGACGGAGTCGTCGGTGATCAGGAACGAGTCGGCCGACAACGACCCGTGCACCACGCAGGGCGCGAACTGCCAGAGCCCGTCGTCGTCGGTGGCCTGTTCCCAGCGGCGCAGGATCGCGGCGGGCAGGTAGCCAGTGGTGGCCGCCCGGTCGATCAAGGCGATGGTTCCGGTACGGCATTCCTGAGCGCTCTGCTGAGGCAACCCGGCGGTGCCGACGAAGGCCGTCGGCAGTGAGTGCACCGCGGCGATGGCGCGGCCGATCGAACCGGACACGCCCGCGTGGCCGGTGAGGGCATCCGCGTCGAAGGAATCGCCCTCCAAAAACTCGTAGACGACGGCCCGGGTGCCGCTGAGCGGCGCCTGGCCCACGAACTGCGGCACGTCGAAGGGGAGCCGGCTCCGGTTGCCGACGGTGAGCGCGCGCAGGGCTACCAGATCGGCGGACTGCTCGGTTTCGGCAGCCTGCGAGGCGGGGACCCGGATGATGAGGGCACGGTCGTCGCGGTCGATCAGCAGTGCGGATTCGAACGCGCCGCTGGCTCCTCGGGAACGCGCGACGGAGCCGTGCAGACGCACCTGGACGACGTCGAGACCGGGGACGGCGGCAGTGGCCAGCGCGGCTAGAGTGAGAGGGGATCTGACCATACCTTCTAGGTTAGGTCGACTTCCCCTCGGCGCGGTTGTTCGCCACGCCTCGACACAACTTCGGCAGTCTGTCCGAGACCGAGGAGCACCATGTCGTTTGCGTTCACCTCCCGTCTGCCGCTATCCCGTCACGCGGTCGACCGTGACGGCGAGGCGCGCGCCACCCCCGGTTTGCTCAACACGCTGCAGACGGATGCCGGCACGCGCCTGCTCGTGCTGTGGCGAGGCTCCGCGCTGATGGAGGCCGCCGCCCCCGCCCGACTGCGCCTGCTGGCTCCCGACCGAGTTCCCGCCGGCGAGTTTCGGCTCTACCTCGGCCGTTCCCTGGCCGAAGATGCGCCGGAGCCCGTGGGCACCCCGCTGGTCGCGGCCGTGCTGACCGACGAGGAGGCCCTGGCGCTCGAACCCGACGAGTCCCTCTGGGTGTCCCTGCGCCCTGTGGCGACCACCCTGTCCGACCGCGACGCGGGACTGTTCACCGAGACGCTCGGCGTCGTGAACTGGCACGACTCCCACGCCCACTGCCCGCGCTGCGGCGCGGCCACCCTGGTCGAGAACGCCGGTTGGACGAGGCGCTGCCCCGACTGCGGCGGCCAGGTGTTTCCTCGCACCGACCCGGCCGTGATCGTGCTGATCACCGACGCCGACGACCGCATCCTGCTCGGCTCGAACGCCCTCTGGGAGGGCAACCGCTACTCGCTCCTGGCCGGTTTCGTCGAACCGGGCGAGTCGCTCGAGGCGGCCGTCATCCGGGAGATGTTCGAGGAATCCGGCCTGCGCGTGGCCGACCCGGTCTACCTCGGCTCCCAGCCGTGGCCGTTCCCGGCCTCGATCATGTTCGGCTTCACGGCCCGGCTCGCCGACGGCCAGGCTCCGGCGGCCCTGCTCCCCGACGGGGAGGAGATCCTCGACCTGCGCTGGTTCAGCCGCGACGAGCTACGGGCCTCCGGCGACGTCATCATCCTGCCCGGCCGTTCCTCGATCGCCCGGGCGATCATCGAGCACTGGCTCGGCGAACCCCTCGAATTCGGCCCCGACAAGGCGCACGGATGGCGCTGACCACCGGTTCCCTGCTGGCCGGCCTCGACGACCAGCAGCGGGTGGCGGCCGAGGCGCTCGTGGGTCCGGTGTGCATGCTCGCCGGCGCCGGCACCGGCAAGACCCGGGCCATCACCCACCGCATCGCCTACGGCGTGATGACCGGCGCGTACTCGCCGAACCGGGTGATGGCCCTCACCTTCACGGCGCGCGCCGCCGCGGAGCTGCGCGGCCGGCTGCGCCAACTCGGCGCCGGGGGCGTCGCCGCCCGCACGTTCCACTCGGCGGCCCTGTCGCAGCTGAACTATTTCTGGCCGCACGTCGTCGGCGGCCAGGCGCCCCGCATCCTCGACGGCAAGGGCCGTCTGCTCGGGCACGCCGCCGAAACCCTGAAGCTCAAGCTGGACACGGCCACCCTGCGCGACCTGGCCGCGGAGATCGAGTGGCGAAAGACCTCCGGAATCGGCATTGAGGCGTATGGGGCCGGCATCGCCAAGCGCGGCCTGCCCGGCCGGCTCGACGTGGACCAGGTGCTGGCCATGATGGAGTCCTACGAGCGCCTCAAGGACGACCGCAAGCAGATCGACTTCGAGGATGTGCTCCTGGCGATGGCCGGGATGATCGAGGCCGAGCCATCCGTCGCCCTACAGGTGCGCGAGCAGTACCGTTTCTTCGTCGTCGACGAATACCAGGACGTCTCCCCGCTTCAGCACGACCTGCTCTCGCTCTGGCTGGGCCAGCGCCGCGACCTCTGCGTCGTCGGGGACGCCAGCCAGACCATCTACTCCTTCGCGGGCGCCCGCAGCGACTACCTGCTTGACTTCCCCAAGCGGTGGGAGGACGCCACCGTCGTGCGCCTCGAGCAGAACTACCGGTCGACGGGGTCGATCGTCGCCACCGCCAACCAGCTCATGCGCGGGCGGACCGGCGCCCTCACCCTGCGCGCCCACGCCAGCGAAATCGGCACCGAGCCGGGCGTGCGCGAGTACCCGAACGACATGGCCGAGGCCCGCGGCGTCGCCCAGAACATCGTCGAGCTGATCGAGGGCGGCACCCGCCCGGAGGACATCGCCGTGCTGTTCCGGGTGAACGTGCAGGCCGCCTTCCTCGAAACGGCCCTCGGCGACGTCGGGGTGAGCTATCAGATCCGCGGGTCGAAGCGCTTCTTCGACCTGGCCGAGGTCAAGCAGGCGGTGATGCAGCTGCGCGCGGCATCCGTCTCGATCATCGGCGAACCGCTGTTCAAATCCGTCAGCGACGTGCTGCGCTCCCTCGGCTGGAGCCAGAGTGCGCCGGAGGCCCAGGGCGCGGTGCGCGACCGGTGGGAGTCGCTGAACGCGATCATGGGCCTCGTCGACCAGGCAGCCCCGGAGACCACATTCCGCCAGTTCACCGACGAGCTGATGGAGCGCCAGGCCGGCCAGCACGAACCCACGGTGTCCGCGGTGACCCTGGCGACGCTGCACTCGGCGAAGGGCCTCGAATGGGACGCCGTCTTCCTGATCGGTCTGTCCGAGGGACTCGTGCCGATCAGCTACGCAGGCACCTTCGAGCAGATCGACGAGGAACGCCGGCTGCTCTACGTGGGCATCACCCGGGCACGCAAACGGCTGTCCCTGAGCTGGTCTGCTGCGGGCCACCAGCAGCGCGGCCCCAGAGAGCGTTCCCGGTTCCTGTCCGAGATCGGCGCCCGAGGCGTGCGTGCGCCCGCCGCCCGCGGCTCCTGAGACCGGCGCGGGGTAGCCTCGGGGCGTGCCCACTTTTCCGTTCACCCGCCTGGCTGCGGTGCCCTACGCGCCGTTGCTGGTGACGCAGGCACGCCGGCTGCGCCGCGACACGCCCCGGCTGCCCGACGCCGCCCTCCCGTGGACCGGTTCCCGGCCCGGCCCCGGCCCGCTGCGCATCCTCGTGCTCGGCGACTCGACCGCCGCCGGCGTGGGCGCCGAGACCCAAAGCGAGGCCCTGCCGGGCTGGATCGCCCACGAGGTGGCCGAGCGCTGGGGCCGCGGCAGCACCTGGCGGGCGATCGGTGAGAACGGCGCCACGGCCCGGGACGTGCGCGAGCGCTTCCTGACGGACGCCGCCGCCGTGCCCTTCGACCTGGCCCTGCTGACCATCGGCGCGAACGATGCGCTGGGGCTGCGCTCCCGAAACGCCTTCACGAACGATGTGCGCCGAATCGTGCTCGCCCTGCGGGCCGCGGCGCCGCAGGCGGCCGTGCTCGTGTCGCTGATGCCGCGCTTCGACCGCTTCGCGCTGCTGCCCGAACCCCTGCGCGCCACCCTCGCGCGGCACGCCGCGAGCCTCGACACCGGCGCCCGCCTGGCCGTCGAGGGTCTCGACGGGGTCGCCGCGATCCCGACCCCGCCGCCCTACGTCGAGGGCTTCTTCGCCAGCGACGAGTTCCACCCGAGCGCGCTCGGCTACCGCCTCTGGGCCCGGTTCGTCTTCGACTCCGCGCCCGGCCTCCGACTCGACCGCCCGGTCGGCTGAGAGCACCTGATGGCCCTGCTCCGTACACTCGACGAGGTTGTCGCGGTCGTCCGGGCGGTCGAACTCGAACGCACCCGGCAGGCGACGGATGCCGGCTCGCGCACCCTCGTCGGCCTGGCCGGCGCCCCGGGATCGGGAAAGTCGACCGTGGGGGAGGCGCTGGTCGCCCGGCTGAACGCCGGCGCCTCGTGGTGGTGGAGGGCAACTACCTGCTGCACGGCGAGGGCGGCTGGGCCGAAGCCCGGCCCCTTCTCGACCTGACCCTGTTCGTGGGGCTGGAGCGGGGCATCCGGCTCGCCCGAGCCCGATCTGGGCCCCGGTCTGCGAGCGGGTCTGACCTGGACCTGTCCCGTCAGTCCCGGGCGGGGCGCCCGGCCCCGGGCAGCGCGGTCACGTTCCCGGGAACGGTGCGGCAGCCGCACGACTCATGCGGCCGGTAGCCACGACGTTTGAGCGTGCCGGACGCCACGTCGAAGACGAGCGCGGTCTCCGTGAGGATGGACCGCCCGAGGACCAGCCGGTCGTGGCCGATCCCGGCGACGAGGGCGGCCACATCGATGCCGGCCCGCGGGGTTTCCGTGGGTGCCCGGCGGCTGAGCAGCTGGCAGGCCAGGGCGGCCCACGACGGGTCGGAATCCATGTGCGCCAGCTCCAGGCAGTACAGGCAGGGGCCGACCCCCGGCTCGACCAGGGGTCCGATCCGCACCTCGCTGTCGCTGAAGACCACGGGCAGGTGCGGGATGTCCCGGCGCAGCCAGCGCCCGTGCCGCTCCGGTTCCAGGGCGTAGTGACCCAGGACCACGGCCAGCCCGGTGCCGGGGTCGTCGGTCTTGGCCAGGGTCAGACCCAGGGTGCCGATCAGGGTGCGGATCAGGTCCGCCGTGAGCCCGCACCCGTCGACGCAGATTCTGGGCGGCGGTGCCACGGCGACCGGTTCGGGCATCCGGGCCGGGCCCGGAACATTCTCGGCGGTGACCAGAAGAGCCGGCCGCAGGGCGCGGAGCAGCGCCAGGATGGCCTCGTCGGAGGCCCCGCCCTCCCGCCCGATCATCAGGGCTCCGGAGCGGGGCACCCCCACGAACAGGGCCGCGAGCACCCGCTCGAGTCCCGGGCTCAGGGCGGTGATCACGACCAACGGGCGGTCGACGCCGACCTGGATGATGTCGGGCGAGCGCCAGACGACCGGATACCGGGGATCGAGTCGGAGTGTCATTCAGCGATGATGCCGCACTGGGCGCGCGCCCGCGCGAGTCATCCACAGCCCTGGCCCACAGCCACAGCTCCGCACGGCGCGGCCGTTTGCCCGATCCTCGGCGTCAGTCCAGCATCCGCCCCTAGGCTTTCACTATGACGACGCAACGACGTGTACTTGTGACCGGCGCTACCGGGTATATCGGCGGCCGACTCGTTCCCCTGCTGCTGGAAGCCGGCTACGACGTGCGCGTGCTCGTGCGCACACCCCAGAAGCTGAAGGATGTCCCGTGGGTCGAACAGGTGGAGGTCGCCGAGGGCGACCTCGGGGACCTGGCCAGTGTGCGATCCGCCGTCGCCGGGGTCGATGTGCTCTACTACCTGGTGCACTCGATGGGCACCCGCGGCGACTTCGAGAGCACGGAACGCCTCGCGGCCACGAATGTGGCTACAGCCGCCGCCGCGGCCGGCGTCTCCCGCATCGTCTACCTGGGCGGGCTGCACCCGGACACCGAGGAGCTGTCCCAGCACCTGCGCTCCCGGGCAGAGGTCGGCCGCATCCTGGTGGAGTCCGGTGTGCCGACAGCAGCCCTCCAGGCCGGGGTGGTCATCGGGTCCGGCTCCACGTCGTTCGAGATGATCCGGCACCTGACCGACGTTTTGCCGTACATGCCGGCGCCGCAGTGGGTGCGCAACAAGATCCAGCCGATCGCCGTGCGTGACGTGCTCTACTACCTCGTCGCGTCGGCGGAGCTTCCCGCCGACGTCAACCGCACCTTCGATATCGGCGGCCCCGACGTGCTGCGTTACGGCCAGATGATGAACGGGTACGCCCTCGAGGCCGGCCTTCGCCAGCGCCCCATCGCGTCCCTGCCCGTGTTCACGCCCTGGCTCGCATCGCAGTGGGTCAATTTGGTCACGCCCATCCCGCGCAGCCTGGCCGTGCCGATCATCGCAAGTCTGCAGAACGACTGTGTGGTGCACGAGCGCGACATCGACCAGTACATTCCCCAGCCGAAAGAGGGCCTCACCGGGTATCGCACCGCCGTGCGCCTGGCCCTCGGCCGCATGCGCGACGGCGACGTCGAGACCAGCTGGCGAAACGCGTCGATCGCGGGCGCGTCGAGCAACCCACTGCCCAGCGACCCCGAATGGGCCGGGCACCTCGTCTACACCGACCTCAAGGAAAAGCACACCGCCGCGAAGCCGGAAGACCTGTGGCGCGTGATCGAGAGCATCGGCGGTGACAACGGCTGGTACTCATTCCCGCTGGCCTGGGCCATCCGCGGCTGGATGGACAAGCTCGTCGGCGGGGTCGGCCTGCGCCGCGGCCGTCGTAACCCCGACCACCTGCATACGGGCGATGTGCTGGACTTCTGGCGGGTCGAACGCATCGACACCGGCCGGTTCCTGCGTCTCCGTGCCGAGATGCGCGTTCCCGGCCGGGCGTGGCTGGAGATGACGGCGGTTCCGGCGCCGGGCGGCGGCTCCGTGTACCGTCAGCGCGCCGTCTTCTTCCCGCGGGGACTGGGCGGTCGGCTGTACTGGTTCGCGATCCTGCCCTTCCACGGCGTCATCTTCACCGGCATGGCCAACCGGATCACGGCGGCCGCCGTAGGGGAGGCTGCCGTGGAGGTGGCCGTGACGAACGCGAACGCCACGACTGCCCCGACTGCCCCCGGATCGGGCCGGCCGGTCGCCGAGCGCGCCGCCTGAGCGGTGAGTTCACCGAGGTTGACCTGACCGGGCCCTGACCTGACCGGGCCCTGACCTGACCGGTGAAGACCGGGACCGCGACGCGGTATGAATCCGCGTTCCAACCGCCCGGGTTTCCGAGTCCGAGGCCCTGCAGCCACTCAGCCCGGAACGGAGTCGACGGCGATTCTGGCGCCCCGGACGCTTTCGTCGGTCAGGCCCGGCTGAGCCCGCGCGTGTGGCCAACTCAGGACATCCGCCGCCTGGGTCCGCCAGCCGCCGCAGACTAGTGCGGAACCAGCGCGGATGCCCGGCATGCCCCGAGCGGATCTCCTGAGTTGGCCACACCATCTGCCGGATACCAAACGGTGATCGCCGGAGGCGCCGCATGACTCGTGCGGCTCGGGCCTTGACCGGGGCACTCGCCGCCTCGCCGGTGATGACCCGCGTGCACGCGGTGCCGTCGGACCCGATCGTGTGCGCGCGACGCCGCGAAGCGATGAGGACTCACTCAGGGGCCGGTGCGGTCACGGCGAGGCACTATGGAAGACTTGCGAGCAACGCGATGCCGATCCAGCAGATCTGATGTGGGGCGAGTCTGCGCAGTGACTCGTGCGCAGTGGCTAGTGCGTGGGAAGGTGCGCAGAGATCTGCTCGTCGGGCTCGAGTTCCAGCTGGCGCTCACGGAAGAGATTGAGCTGGCGCTGGCGGTATTCGCCGACCAGATTCGTGATGTCGTGGTGTTCGGTGTGGCCGGGAAGGTTCGGCAGGGATGCAGATTCTGAAGTCAATGGGAAAACCAATTCGTCTCGGGGGAACGACCGATGCCCGGATTTGGAGCATTCAGAGACGCTAATTGATTCCACCGGTGATGTCAACGCGGCGGTGCCTCCGGCGTCAGCCTCGGTTGTTGTTGAGTTCGAAGACCTTGAGCAGCTCCGCGATGGCGGTCCCCCGAGCCTCGCCCCCGGCCTCGAACATCTCGGTCACGTGGGTTTGCAGGTGATTGTCCACCAGGAGCTTGTTGAGCGAGCCGAGCGACTTCTGGATTGACAGGGACTGCGTGAGGATGTCGATGCAGTAATCCTCGTTCTCGATCATCTTCTCCAAACCACGCATCTGACCCTCGAGGATGCGGGCACGGTGCAGGGCACGCCGTTTGATGTCGTCAATCATGGGTCTACAGTACCGCGATTCCAAATACCCCGGAGGGGTATTCTGTCGTCTGCCAGCGACGTCACCATCGTGTGCGACCACCTGGCACCATGCCCGACGTCATCCGGCTGTCCCGACGCACCCTGCGCGTGATCAGGGGTACCCTATTCTGCACCTTCTGCTACGGCCGGGCGGCGCTGCCACTGGCCGTGTTCAACCTGATCAACCCGTTGATCTCCGCCGCAGCGATGGCGTTCTCCAGCCTGTTCGTGGTGCTCAATAGCCTGCGCTCGAACACCGTCCGGTAGCCGCGCCGGCGGTTCGGCTCTCCGTGGAGTGAAGGCATGCGTCGTGCGCTCATCCTCTTGCTCACAGCCACACACGGAGCATGCGCGCTGCTCGGCCTGTCCGCCCCCGGCCTCGCGGTAGCCGGCCCGGTGCGGGGGCCGTCCGCAGTGTCGGCGGGCGTCGAGGACTTCACCTTCGACTCGTGGCACTCGGACTTCCGGCTGTTGCTCACCGGCGACGGGCACTCGCGCCTCACCACCACCGAGACGATCGTGGCCCGGTTTCCGGAGACCGACCAGAACCGGGGCATCCTGCGTGCCATCCCCACCCACTACGACGGACATCCGACCGACCTGGAACTGGTCAGCGTCACCGACGAGAACGGGCGGCAGCGCGACGTCGAGACCGAAACCACCAGCGAAGACGGCGGAGACCAGTTCCTGGCGGTGACGATCGCCACCGATGTCTTCGTGCATGGCGCGCAGACCTATGTCATCACCTGCGAACAGGTCGACGTCACGCTCGACCCGGAGGATGCCTCGATCCAGGAGTTCTACCGTGAGGTCAACGGCACCGGCTGGGCCCAGCCGTTCGGCGATGTGTCCGCCACCCTCACCGTCGACCCGGTGGTTGCGCCCTGGCTCACCGGGGATGCCGCCTGCTATCAGGGCACCGGCGATTCGTCGGAACCCTGCGCCTCGCTGACGACGGATGCCGCGGGCGAGGCCGTCCCGATCGACGTCACCGCCGGGGCACTCGGCCCGGCCGAGGGGCTCACTCTGTCCGTCGGGTTCGAGCCCGGCACCTTCGTGCCCCGCGACCAGTCGTTCACGGCGAACCCGTTCCCGGGTATCGGCCTCGCAGCGGCCCTGATCGGCCTGCTCGGCGCCGGTCTCGCCGTCGCCTCCCGGGCCACCCGCTGGCGGAACGCACCGGGTCGGCCGACCGTTGTCGCCGAGTACCTGCGGCCGCAGGGCGTCAACCTGCTCGTGGCGGGAAACGTGATGCGCACGAGCGCCAAGGCCATGACCGCCCAGTTGCTCAGCTTCGCTGTGCGTGGCAATGTGCGGGTCCTGGAGGGGGAGGGCACAAAGCACTACCTGCTCGAGCTGCTGCACACCAGAGACCTCGACCCGGCCGAGCAGGCGGTGCTCCGGCTGCTGTTCCCGGGGCTGCACGCGGGCACGAGCCGCGACCTCAAGACGAAGGACACCAAGCTGGGCGCCGGGCTGGCCAAGCAGCTCCAGGCGGTCACCGAGCAGGTGCTGGCCGACGGGCTGCGGGAGAGGAAGGGTGGCCGGCTGCGCCGTTGGCTGCTCGTCGGCGCTGTGCTCACCGGCATTCTGACTCTGGTCGGCTGCGTCGGGGCGTTCGTCACGGAGGTCGGCGGGGGCTGGCCGGTGCTCGTACTGGTGCTCGGCATCGCCACCCCGGTCACGACCCTTGTCGTGTCCGCGAGTGTGCGCCCACTCACCGCTGCCGACGCCGAGCTGCGCGATTACCTGGCCGGCGTGAAGCTATACATCGATATAGCCGAGGCCGACCGGCTGCGAGTGCTGCAGAGCCCCGAGGGAGCGCTGAGGTCGCCCGACCGGCCGGACCCGGCATCCGTTCTCGGCCTGCCCGATCCGGGGCAGCCGGGGCAGGTGCTGAAGCTCTATGAGCACCTGCTGCCGTTCGCGGTGCTGTTCGGTCAGGAGAAGGAGTGGGCCCAGGTTCTCGGTGACTACTACGCCCGGAGTGACGCGCAGCCGGACTGGTACGCTGAGTCCGCTCCGTTCAACCCGGTCTGGTTCGCCGCCGGGTTGAGCTCGTTCACGAGCTCCACCTCGGCCTCCTGGTCGGGAAGCGCGTCGAGTTCCTCCAGTTCCGGTTCGGGTGGAGGTGGCTCGGTCGGCGGTGGTGGAGGCGGCGGCGGAGGAGGAGGCGTCTGATGGGCACCCCGGTCGAACCCACAGTCACACGTTCCGCTCTGGCCCCCGGTCTGCTCGGGGCGGTCATCCTGCTCGGCGGGCTAGCGCTGCTGGACTCCGAAAGCTTCATCATCATCCGGTACGCGGTCAGCATCCTTGCGATGATCCTCTGCGTCTTCGCCATCCAGGCGAAGGCCTGGCTGTGGCTGATCGGTCTCGTTCCGATCGCGGTGCTCTGGAACCCGATCGTGGTCATCGACCTGTCCGGCCGGGGCTGGGTGTCCGCCCAGTTCATCGCCGCGCTGGTCTTCATCCTCGTCGGGGTCGTCACCAAGGTGCCGGTGCATCGGGATTGACCAGCGGGCGTAGACTGGATTCGCGTCGAAAAAGCCCGATTACCGTCTTGACCGTGCCGCTGCATCCCAAATGCCGGTGGCGCAAATAGGGTTGGCACGTTGCTCGATTCAGGCTTCGACGTATCGATCGCACCGGTGTCCACGGATGCCGCACCACGTCGAGCACGGCCTTTGTCTGCTGTGCTGCTGTGAAGTTGGAGAAGAATGGCTTACACCCGCCACCAGGCCGCCGGTTCGAACAACCGTGTTGCCGCCGGAGGTCGCGCTCGGCAGCGACCTCGTTCCCGCGACGATGACGCCCCCATCATTCCCATCCTCGCCCGCAAGGTGCGCGAGGTGGAGGCGAAGGCGCAGATCGGCGCCAAGCTGGGCCCGACCAACCGCACCAAGTACCAGGTCATCGCGCTGCTCATGCGCGAGGAACGCGCCCGGGTCAAGGGCGACAAGGACCTCACCGACGCGAACCGCGCGGAACTGCTGAAACGCCTTGACGGCATCGCCCAGATCCTGGCGAAGACCGCGGCCCGCGACACCAGCCTGATCACCCTGCTGGAACCGGATGCCGGCGTGTCCACGGTCGCGCAGCGGTTCCGCCGCGACTGGCTGCTTGAGTCCGGTGCCGAACTCACCCCCGACGAACTGATCATCACCCGCGAGGCCGAGGCCAAGCCGGAAATTCCGGTCAACCAGGTCATCCCTCAGTCGGTCAAGGCCCGCCAGCTCGCCAACCCGTTCCTCGCGCCCGATTTCAGCGCCGCGACGGCCCAGCCGGTCGTCTCCGGCCGTCGCCTGGCCAACTGGGAACTCATCGGCCCGCTGTTCAAATCCTTCGAGTATGGTTCCGGCGGTCAGGCCGCCAGCATGGACCTGCCCGAGGCACCCCGCGTCGACCGGCTCTCGCCTCGCGGCATGGAGCTGATGCGCCACCAGTCCCGGTTCGTCGAAAGCGCGCGCCTGGGCCACCGCAGCTACCTGCTCGCCGACGAGCCGGGGCTCGGGAAGACGGCGCAGAGCCTGCTCGCGGCATCCGTCAGTGGGGCCTACCCGCTGTTGGCCATCGTTCCCAACGTCGTCAAGATGAACTGGGTGCGCGAGGTCGAACTGTGGACGCCGAACCGCCGGGCCACCGTCATCCACGGCGACGGCGACACGCTCGACGCCTTCGCCGATGTGGTCATCGTCAACTACGACGTGCTCGACCGGCACCGCACCTGGCTGGGCACCCTGGGCTTCAAGGGCATGGTCGTCGACGAGGCGCACTTCATCAAGAACCTGCAGTCGCAGCGCTCCAAGCACGTTCTGGCCCTGGCTGAGCAGATCCGGCGCCGCACGCCCGGCGGCAACCCGCTGCTGATGGCTCTGACCGGAACCCCGCTGATCAACGACGTCGACGACTTCCGGGCGATCTGGCAGTTCCTCGGTTGGCTCGACGGCGACAAGCCGGCCCCCAGACTCATGCAGAAGCTCGAAGCGATCGGGCTGACCCCGGCCGACTCCGGGTTCTACAGCGCCGCGCGTGCCGCGGTGATCGACCTCGGCATCGTGCGCCGCCGCAAGGTCGACGTCGCCGCCGACCTGCCGGCCAAGCGCATCGCCGACATCCCGGTCGAGCTGGACGACGACCTCGGCCGCTCCATCCGCCAGGCCGAGCGGGAGCTCGCCGCCCGCCTGGTCACCCGGTACCACTCCCTCGTCGCCGCCCGCCATCCGGGCCAGACGCCGCCCGTCCTCGACGGCGAGCAGCGGGCCGCCTTCATCCGCGCGGTTGCCCACGCCGAACTCGAGGAGTCGAAGGGGCAGACGACCGGTGAGAACGTCTTCACCATGGTGCGCAAGATCGGTCAGGCCAAGGCCGCCCTCGCGGCGGACTACGCCGTGCAGCTGGCGCACTCGGTGGGCAAGGTCGTGTTCTTCGCCAAGCACATCGACGTGATGGATGCCGCCGAAGACATCTTCGCCAAGCGCGGCCTGCGCACGGTTTCCCTGCGCGGCGACCAAAGCGCACTGGCCCGCCAGGCCGCCATCGACTCCTTCAACGAGGACCAGGGGGTGGCCGTGGTGGTCTGTTCCCTCTCTGCCGCCGGAGTCGGCGTCAACCTTCAGGCCGCCTCCAACGTCGTGCTCGCCGAGCTCAGCTGGACTGCCGCCGAGCAGACACAGGCCATCGACCGGGTGCACCGCATCGGCCAGGACGAGCCGGTCACCGCGTGGCGGATCATCGCCGCCCACACCATTGACGCGCGCATCGCCGAACTCATCGGCAGCAAGCAGGGCCTCGCGGCCCGCGCCCTGGACGGCGCCGTCGACGAGATCTCGTCCGCCGATTCCGTGCAGGCCAGCGCCCTGATCTACCTGCTGACCCTGGCTCTCGACGGGGAGTTGTAGAACGCGCCCCTCACCGGCGTGGATTTGAACCGGGCCTCGTTTGAGGTCCATCATTGAGTGGCGGCGGTGTGGGCGCCAATCTGATCACTTGTGCAACAAGGAGCAACGACAAATGAAAATTGGTATCCTCACCAGCGGCGGAGACTGCCCCGGCCTGAACGCGGTTATTCGCGGTTCCGTCCTTAAAGGCATCCGCGTCCTCGATGCCGAATTCGTCGGCATTCGCAACGGCTGGAAAGGCCTGGTCGAGGGCGACTTTATGACTCTGGACCGGCACAGCGTGCGCGGTCTCTCCCGTCAGGGTGGCACCATCCTCGGCAGCTCCCGCACGAACCCGTTCGAGGGTGAAAACGGCGGCCCCATTAACATTCAGAAGACGATGGACGCGGAAGGAATCGACGCGATCATCGCCATCGGCGGCGAGGGCACCCTCACCGCGGCACGCCGACTGACGGATGCCGGACTCCAGATCGTCGGCGTTCCCAAGACCATCGACAACGACCTCGAAGCCACCGATTACTCATTCGGCTTCAACACCGCCGTCGAGATCGCCACCGAGGCCATCGACCGACTGCGCACCACGGCCGAATCCCACGGCCGCTGCATGATCGTCGAGGTCATGGGCCGCCACGTGGGCTGGATCGCCCTGCACTCCGGCATGGCCGGCGGCGCCCACGCCATCCTGATCCCGGAGCAGCCCCAGACCATCGAGCAGATCTGCGACTGGGTCATGCACGTGCGCGACCGCGGCCGCGCACCCGTGCTCGTCGTCTCCGAGGGCTTCAAGCTCGCCGGCATGGAGGAGGCGCTCTCGACCAAGGGCCTCGACGCGTTCAACCGCCCCCGCCTCGGCGGCATCAGCGAGATGATCGCCCCGATGATCGAGGAGCGCACGGGCATCGAATCCCGCGCCACCGTCCTCGGCCACACCCAGCGCGGCGGCGCTCCGTCGGCCTATGACCGGGTGCTCGCCACCCGCCTCGGCATGGCGGCCGTCGACGCCGTCTACGCCGGCCAGTGGGGCTCCATGGTTTCCCTGCGTGGCACCGACATGGAAATCGTCAGCATCGCGGAAGCGACCATCGGTCTGAAGACCGTGCCGCAGGCGCGCTACGACGAGGCCGCGGTGCTGTTCGGCTAAACCCGCACCAGGCGCTGAGGGGATCCGGATCGATTTCCGTCGATTGGCGGAGGTTCAACCGGGACCCCTTCGTTCGTTACGGGACCGACTCAGGCGAGTTTGGCCTGAACCTGCGCCAGCGACGGGTTCGTCGCGCTGGAGCCGTCCGGAAAGAGGACTGTCGGAACCGTGCGGTTGCCGTTGTTCAGGCTCATCACCAGCTCGGACGTGCCGTCGACCTCCTCCACGTTGATCTCGGTGTAGGCGATGCCGGCCTTGACCAGCTGGGTCTTCAGGCGGGTGCAATAGCCGCACCAGGTCGTCGTGAACATGGTTATGGTTCCGGATTCCGGCACGAAGTTCATAACTGGACCCTAACAAACCGGCCTGAACGGGAGCCGGACCGTACCTCGTTACCATTGGTTCATGTCTCTTCCTCAGGTCTGCGTGGGCTACCTCACCCGGCGTTCTCCATCGGGGGACCTGCAGGTGCTGCTCGGCCGCAAGAAGAAAGGACTGGGCCGGGGCAACATCGTCGGCCTGGGCGGCAAGCTCGAGCCGGGGGAGTCGGCCGTGGAGGCGATGGTGCGGGAGATCGAGGAGGAGTCCGGCCTGGTCGTGGCGGCATCCGCCCTGACCCCGTTGGGTCTGCTGACCTACCTGTTTCCGCACCGGGAGATCTGGAGCCAGGAATCGAGCGTGTTCGTCTGCACGCAGTGGAGCGGCACCCCGCGCGAGTCCGACGAGCTGAACCCGGTCTGGTTCGACGTGGCCGCGCTACCGGTGGACGAGATGTGGGACGACGCCCGGCACTGGCTGCCGGGGGTGCTCGCCGGCATTCCGGTGCGGGCCACCTACACCTTCGGCCCCGACTTGGCCACGGTGGTCGACCCGGTTTGAATTGACCTGCTTCCCCGGGAGTGTCAGGCTTATCACCGCGGTGCAGCTTGAGATAACTTCGGCTGTCGTACACCCAGAGGAAGACGCCGGTGGATTTCACCCTGATCGTTGCGCTTGTGATTGCGCTCGCACTGATTTTCGACTTCACCAACGGCTTCCACGACACCGCGAACGCGATGGCAACCCCCATCGCGACCGGCGCCATGCGCCCGAAGGTCGCGGTGGGACTCGCCGCCATTCTGAACCTGGTCGGGGCTTTCCTCTCCACCGAGGTCGCCAGGACCATTTCCGGCGGCATCATCAACAAGGATGACGCCGGAGTTCAGATCACTCCCGAGATCATCTTCGCGGGGCTGATCGGCGCCATCGTCTGGAACCTCATCACCTGGCTGCGTGGCCTGCCGTCCAGCTCGAGCCACGCCCTGTTCGGCGGACTCATCGGCGCGACGATCATCGGCGTCGGCTCGCAGGCGGTCGCCTACGACGTCGTGCTGGCCAAGGTCATCCTGCCGGCACTGATCGCCCCGCTCACGGTGGGCATCGTCGCCTACCTCGCCACCAGGCTCGCCTACTTCATCACCCGGCGGGATTCCGGCAAGGCGGATGGCCGGGGCGGCTTCCGCTACGCGCAGATCATCTCCTCGTCGCTCGTTGCCCTCGCACACGGCACCAATGACGCCCAGAAGACCATGGGCGTCATCACCCTCACCCTGATCGCCGGCGGGATGCAAAACGTGGGCACCGGCCCGCAGCTGTGGGTCATCACCACCTGCGCGATCGCGATCGCGATCGGCACGTACACCGGCGGCTGGCGAATCATCCGGACCATGGGTCGCGGCCTCACCGACATCAAGCCGGCCCAGGGTTTCGCTGCGGAGACCAGCACCGCGGCCACCATCCTCGCGTCCAGCCAACTCGGCTTCGCGCTCTCCACCACGCAGGTCGCGTCCGGGTCGGTGATCGGCTCGGGCCTGGGCCGCCGCGGCTCGACCGTGCGCTGGGGCATGGCCGGCCAGATCGCGCTCGGCTGGGTGCTCACCCTGCCGGCGGCGGCCATCATGGGTGCCTTCGCGGCCGGACTCGCCCTGATCGGACCGATGGGCATCGTGCTCGACCTGGTGATCGGTTCCCTCGTCGTCGCCGTGCTGTTTCGCCGGTCCCGCCAGAGCCGGGTCACGCACGACAACCTGCACGACATCGACGACGCCGGGCGGGTCGTGAAGATCCGGAAGACCCCCCGCAAGGCCTCCCGCACGGCCTCTCGCAAGGATCGGAAGCAGGTCGCGCTGTGATCGATTGGTCTGCGTTCCTCGTCGTCGCGGTCGCTTCGCTCCTCTCGTCCGTGGTCGTGGTGAGCCTGTATTCGCTCGGGCTGCGGCTGCTCACCACCGCCGGCCGCGTTCCCGTGGTCGAACCGGCCGAATTCACGGGAGCCATCACCGTTCTCACCCCCAAGCGTGCGGCCAAGGAGGCCAAGCGCGCTCGCAAGGCCGCCGCCGGCCCACTGAGCCCCCTGCAGAAGCAGGTCGCCCTGATGGGCGCCTACGCCTGTTTCGTGCTCTGCAGCGCGGCCGTGCTCTACGGTGTCTACCTGATTGTGCCGGCCCTGCACCGCTGACCCGCTGCGTCCCTGTTGCGCTTCCCTCGCAGCGTTCCGTGCCGTAACGGGCGCTCTCGGTCGCCGCGCGGTAGCCGCGCCGCTGCGCTGGTGGCACGCCACGTGCGGAACGGCGCTGCACGCGCGCGACGCCGGATGACTGCGCGACCTGGTCCGTCAGGCTGGCGGCGCAAGGAGCTGGGCGCACGGTAGACCGTGCGCCGCGAGCCAGAACGTGCGCCGCGAGCCACTACCTGCGACGCTGCGGAGGGCCGCGGATGCTACCGTGCGGTGCCGCGCACCTGGGCCACCCACGTCATCAGGTGGTAGATCACGATGGCGGCGACCGTGCCGAGCGCGATGCCGTTGAAGCTGAGGGTGCCGGCCGAGAATGTGTAGTCGGCGATGCCGATGATCAGCGCGGTGGCCGCGGTGAACTGGTTGACCGGCTTGCTGAAGTCGACCTTGTTGTCGAGCCAGATCTTCACGCCGATGATGCCGATCAGGCCGTAGAGGGCCGTGGTGACGCCGCCGAGCACCCCCGCCGGGATCGTGTTGATGACCGCACCGATCTTGGGGGAGAGTCCGAGCAGCACCGCGGTGATGCCCGCGACCCAGTAGGCGGCCGTGGAGTAGATGCGGGTGGCCGCCATGACGCCGATGTTCTCGCCATAGGTGGTGGTGCCCGATCCGCCGCTGAAGCCGGCGAGCATCGTGGCCAGGCCGTCGGCCATCAGGGCGCGACCCGTGAAGCGGTTCACCTTCACATTCGTCATCTGGGCAACGCCCTTGATGTGGCCAACGTTCTCGGCCACCAGCACGAGCACGACCGGCAGGAACGCCGGCAGCACGCCGAGGGCGGCGGACGGATCCGCGAACGGGTTCATCGCCGCGGTGAACTGGGGCAGGCCGATCCAGGCAGCCTCGCCCACCCCGCTGAAGTCGACCTCGCCGGCCACCACGGCGGCCACATAGCCCACGATCACGCCGATGAAGATGGACAGCCGGCCCAGGATGCCGCGGAACACCACGGTCGAGAGGATCACGGCGAGCAGGGTGATCAGCGCGGTGAGCGGGGCCAGCTCGAAGTTCGACTTGGCGACGGGCGCCAGGTTGAGGCCGATCAGGGCGACGATGGCCCCGGAGACGACGGGCGGCATCAATGCGTCGATCCAGCCGGTGCCGGTGAGCTGCACGATCACGCCGATCAGGGCCAGGAGTAGGCCGACGACGATGATGCCGAACAGGGCGCTGCCCATGCCCGCGCTCGCGGTCGCGGCGGTGATCGGCGCGATGAAGGCGAACGAGGAGCCGAGGTAGCTGGGCAGCTTGTTGCGCGTGATGACCAGAAAAAGCAGGGTGCCGATGCCCGAGAAGAGCAGCGTCGTGCTGGGTGGGAAGCCCGTGAGCAGCGGTACCAGGAACGTGGCACCGAACATGGCGATGACGTGCTGGGTGCCGATCCCGATGGTCAGCGGCCAGTTCAGGCGCTCGCCGGGGCCGACGACATCCGTGGCTCCGACCGTTTTTCCGTCACCGTGCAGGGTCCAGGGCAGAGCCATGTGTTTCTCGTTTCCGTGTCGTGCGTAATCCCGATGGTAGTGAACAATTAAGATCGGACGGTGAGACCATCCGTTCAGCCTGCCCAAGCAGAGCCACTCTCGGTGCGGATTGAGACCGGCTTGCTGCACGGAATCCGGGTGCGCGGGGTGCGCCAGTGGCGCGGGATTCCCTACGCGGCCGCCCCCGTGGACGAGCTCCGATTCCGCGCCCCGCAGCCGGTCGCGCCTTGGCAGGGCGAACGGGATGCAAGCTCCTTCGGCCCGGTCGCCACGCAGAGCCACCGCGGCCAGTTCATCGCCGCGAAACCGACGATCCCGCAAAGCGAGGACTGCCTCAACCTCAACGTGACCGCTCCCGACGAACCGGTCGACCCGCGGATGCTGCGGCCCGTCATGGTCTTCATCCACGGCGGCGCCTACAGCGTCGGGTCCTCGCGGGAGGTGCCCCGGCAGGGCGAGGGGCTCGTGCGGCGCGGCGGCATCGTCTATGTCAGCCTCAACTACCGGTTGGGGGCGCTTGGCTACATCGACTTCAGCCGTTACTCGACCGCGGAGCATGCGTTCGAGAGCAACCTCGGGCTGCGCGACCAGGTGGCTGCGCTCGGCTGGGTGCGGCGCAACATTCGCGCGTTCGGCGGCAACCCGGATGCCGTCACCCTCTTCGGCGAATCGGCCGGAGCCAACGCCGTGACCACCCTGATGACCGTCCCGGCCGCCGCCGGACTCTTCCAGCGCGCGATCGCGCAGAGCGCCCCGCCGAACGCCGTCTATGCCCCCGATGTCACCGCCGAGTGGGCAGCGGACTTTGTGCGGCTCCTGGCCCGGCGCACCGGGCAGGCCGACCCGACGAACTCGACCAACACGGCGACGGATGCCGCTGCCCTGCTTCTGCAGGCCGACCCGGCACATCTGGCCGAGGCCACGAGCGACCTGACCCGGCGCGCCCCGGACCGGTACCCCGGGACGATCCCGCTCTCGCCCGTGATCGACGGCGACTTCCTGCCCGAACGACCTCTCGACGCCTTCCGCGACGGCCGCGCCCACCGGATTCCGCTGATCATCGGCACCAACTCGCGAGAAGGTTCGCTGTTCAGTGGGCGCATCGACATCCTCGCCACGACGCCTGGGCGCATCCGCGCCGTGTTCGCGAACACCAAGAAGAAAGCTCGCACGCGCCTGCGGGCGCAGTACCCCGGGATACCCGCGCTGCGGCCCGCCCTCGATTTCGGTGGTGATTTTTCGTTCTGGTACCCGAGCGTGCGCGTGGGCGAACGGCACTCCCGGTATGCCCCGGTGCGCTTCTACCGCTTCGATGCCGCGCCGCGCCTGGTGCGTTTGATGGGGCTCGACGCCACGCACGGCCTCGAGCTGTTCCCGCTGTTCGACCGGCTCGACGGCTGGTTCGGCCGCGGCATGACCGCGCTCGGCGGTCGCCGCGACTTCCAGCGGATCGGTGCCCGGATGCAGCGTTGGTGGCTCAGTTTCGCCGCCTCCGGGGTGCCGGATGCGGCCTGGCCGCTCTACGACGAGGCCGAGCGCCTGACCCTGGTCATCGACGCCGTCGACCGTGTCGAGTCCGACCCGCGCGGGGACCGCCGCCGGG
Source organism: Cryobacterium sp. M23 (assembly GCF_002929655.1). Classification (NCBI taxonomy): domain Bacteria; kingdom Bacillati; phylum Actinomycetota; class Actinomycetes; order Micrococcales; family Microbacteriaceae; genus Cryobacterium; species Cryobacterium sp. M23. The sequence goes on along the minus strand of NZ_PJJV01000059.1, from coordinate 17,383 downwards.
CCTGGGACGCCTTCGTGCCGCACATCTGAGCCCGGCGTGCCACAGCCCGGCAGCCCGGCCGGTTGCCTCCGCGGGCCGTCCTCGCGCAGCCCCGCGGAATCGGCCCGCACTCCGGGGCCGTAAACTGGGCAACTGAGAATCAGCTGAGTCGGACACCAGGAGCACCCCATTTCTGAAACAGAGACCCACACGTCATCCACGCCTGCCCCAAAGCCGGACACTCCGGCGGGCACGAACCCGGGGGTCAAGGCCCGCATCGATCGGTACTTCGAAATCACCCGGCGCGGTTCCACCTACGGCCGGGAAATCCGCGGCGGTCTGGTGACGTTCGTCACGATGGCCTACATCGTGATCCTCAACCCGCTCATCCTCGGCGGCTTCAGCGCCGACCAGGCCGCGGTCGACGTGGCCGGCGGATGGCTGCCCAACGGCCAGGTTGCCGCGGTCACCGCCCTCACCGCCGGCGTCATGACCATCTTGTTCGGCGCCGTCGCCCGGCTTCCATTCGGTTTCGCCGCGGGCCTCGGCATCAACTCCTTCCTGGCCGTGAGCGTCGTCGGCCAGGTGACCTGGCCGGAGGCCATGGGCCTCGTGGTCATCAACGGGCTCATCATCGTGCTGCTCGCCTCCACCGGCCTACGCGAGCTCATTTTCAACGCCGTGCCGCGCCAGCTGAAGATCGCCATCACGGTCGGCATCGGCCTGTTCATCGCCTTCATCGGCCTGGTCGACTCCGGCTTCGTGCGCGCGAGCGGCGCCGCGTCGCCGCCCGTGCAGCTCGGCGACAACGGCTCCGTCGTGAGCCTGCCGACCGCCGTGTTCGTGCTCGGCCTGATCATTCTCGGCATCCTGGTCGCCCGCAAGGTGAAGGCGGCCCTCCTAATCGGAATCGTCGCCACCACGCTGATCGCGGTGGTCCTCGAGGCGATTTTCAAGGTCGGGCCGTCGTTCGGGCAGAACCCCGACGGTTGGAACCTGAACGCGCCGGTACTGCCGACCTCCATCGTTTCGCTGCCCGACCTGAGCCTCGTCGGACAGGTCAGCTTCGGCGCCTTCGACCGGATCGGCATGCTGGCCGCGTCGATGCTCGTTTTCACGCTCGTCTTCACGAACTTCTTCGACGCCATGGGCACCATGACCGGCCTTGCCAGCGAGGCCGATGTGGCCGACGAGAAGGGCAACTTCCCGCGCCTGAAATCCGCCCTGATCGTCGAGGGCGTCGGCGCCGTCGTCGGCGGGGCCACCTCTGCCTCGTCGAACACGGTGTTCATCGAGTCCGGTGCCGGCATCGGCGAGGGTGCTCGCACGGGACTGGCCAACATCGTCACGGGACTTCTGTTCCTCGCGGCCATGTTCTTCACCCCGCTCACCCAGATCGTGCCGCTCGAGGTGGCCGCGGCCGCCCTCGTGATCGTCGGCGCGATGATGGTGTCCCAGATCCGGTTCATCGACTTCACGGAATTCTCCATCGTGCTACCGGTGTTCCTCACGATCATCGTGATGCCGCTGACCTACTCGATCGCCAACGGAATCGGGGCCGGCTTCATCACCTGGGTGCTGGTGCGTTCGTTCTCGGGGAAGGCGCGCGAGATCAGCCCGTTGCTCTGGGTGGTCGCGGCCGGCTTCCTGGTCTTCTTCGTGCGCGGCCCGATCGAGGTTCTGTTCGGCGCGTGACCGCGTGGCCGCCCCCGGCCCGATTCGGGGGCTAACCCCATGGGTGCCAGAACGGATGCTCCGTAGTGTCGTTGGGAGAGCGGCATCCGTCGCTCCCCATCGAAACGGAGAACCACCCATGTCAACCATCGCTCCCGACCAGGCCACGGTCTACACTGCCGAGCCCGTACCCCCGCGGAGCAGCACTCTGGCCGTGTCGAGCCTCGTGCTCGGCCTCGTGTCGATCGTCGCCGGCTGGACCTTCCTCGTGCCCATTGCCGGCCTGGTCGTCGGCATCCTCGCCCTCGGCCGGGAACCGCAGGCGCGCACCCTGGCGATTTGGGGCATCGTGCTCAACGCGGTGCTGCTGGCCGGCTCGCTCCTGCTCGTGCTGCTGGCGCTGGCCCTCGGCCTGCTGGCCCTACCGTTCGCGTTCTTGATCTGACCTCGATCTGGCCCGGCGCGGCCTCGCGCTACTCCAGGAAGCCGCGCAGTAGCAGGGCGGTGCCGGACAGGTGCTCGGCCATCGCATGCGCGGCGGCGTCGGGCCGACCGGTCAGGATCGCGGTCACGATCTGCTCGTGCTGCCGGTCCGAGTGTGCGATGTTCGGGCCGAGTGACGGGATGTTGTCGAGCAGTTCGTTGATCCGCATCCGCACTTCGGCCAGCAGCGGCACGAGCGACGGTGAGCCGGCCAGCTCGCCGATGGTGAGGTGCAGCCTGGAGTCGAGCCGGCGGTAGTCCTCGCCGGTGGCGCCGATCGAGTCGGCCAGGCTGTTCCACAGCACTTCCCGTTCGCCGGGCGACAGGGTGCGCGCGGCGGCATGCCGGGCGGCGCCCTCCTCCAAGATTTCCCGGAGCGCGAGCGCGTCCTCGATCTCGGCCACGGAGATGTCCCGGCGCGCCGGCAGTCCACGCTCGTGGCCTCGGCCGGGCGTCTGCTGGGGCAACGAATCGTTGACGAAGGTGCCGCCGTAGCGGCCGCGTCGGGAGACCAGATAGCCGGCCTCGGCCAGGGATGCGATCGCATCCCGCAGCGTGTCCCGACTCACGGCGAGCATGGCGGAGAGTTCGCGTTCGGCCGGCAGTCGTTCGCCGGGCGCGACGAGTCCCAGCCGCACGGTCTGCAGCAGCCGCTGCACGGTCTCCTCGAAGGCGTTGCCACTGTGCACGGGGCGCAGCAGCAGGCCACTGTCGAGCCCGGGCTGTTCGTCGTCGATCACTGTTCTGGTCCTGGCTCCTGGTCGAACTTCCAGTCCATCACGGTTTCCGCACCCTCCCGCACCGCTACATCGGCGTCACGTAGGCCGAGCTGATGCCGCCGTCGACCAGGAACGTGGAGCCCGTGATGAACGAGGAGTCATCGCTGGCCAGGAACGCGACCGCGGCCGCGAGCTCCTCGGGTTCCGCGAACCGGCCGACTGGGATGTGCACCAGCCGTCGGGCCGCGCGCTCCGGGTCCTTCGCGAATAGCTCTTGCAGTAGCGGGGTGTTCACCGGGCCGGGGCAAAGGGCGTTGACCCGGATGCCCTGGCGCGCGAACTGTACGCCCAGCTCGCGGCTGAGCGCGAGCACGCCGCCCTTCGAGGCGGTGTAGGAGATCTGACTGGTCGCGGAGCCGAGCACGGCCACGAACGAGGCCGTGTTGATGATCGACCCGCGGCCCTGCTTCACCATGTAGCGCAGGGCGGACCGGCAGCACAGGTACACCGACTTCAGGTTGACGTCCTGCACCCGTTGCCAGGCCGGCAGCTCGGTCGTCTCGATCGAGTCGTCGTCGGGCGGGGAGATCCCGGCATTGTTGAACGCGATGTCGACGGAGCCGTAGGTGAGATAGGCGGTGTCGAAGAGGTTGTTGACCTCGTCCTCGTCGGTAACATCCACCTTGACGAAGAGGCAGTCGAGCTGGTCGGCCGCCGCGAGCCCCGCCGCCTCGTCGAGGTCGCCGATCACGACCGTTGCTCCTTCCGCGGCGAACCGTTTCGCCGTGGCCAGGCCGATGCCGCTGGCGCCGCCTGTGATCACGGCGACCCGGCCCGCGAGCCGCTGGGTGAGGTCGATGGGGGTGAGGGTGCTCATGCTGGCTCCTTGGGGTTCGTCTGGGGGTGTGGCGTCTAGTCGACGGCGATGAAGACGTTCTTGGTCTCGGTGAACGACAACGGGGCGTCCGGACCCAGTTCCCGGCCGAGGCCCGACTGCTTGAAGCCGCCGAACGGAGTCGAGTAGCGCACGGAGGAGTGCGAGTTGACAGACAGATTGCCGGATTCCACGGCCCGCGCCACTCGGATCGCCCGGCCCACGTCGCGGGTCCAGATCGATCCGGAGAGGCCGTAGTCGGTGGCATTGGCGAGGTTCACGGCGTCGTCCTCACCGTCGAACGGCAGCACGGTGACGACGGGTCCGAAGATCTCGTCGGTGACGCAACGGTCCGTGCGGGAGTCCGGGGTGAGCACGGTCGGCGGGAACCAGAAACCCGGTCCGGTCGGGGCGCTGCCCCGGAAGGCCACGGGGGAGCCTTCCGGCACATAGGCCGAGACCGCGGCGTGGTGCGCGGCCGAGACGAGCGGGCCCATCTCGGTGCTCTCGTCGGCGGGATCACCCACCCGCACACCGGCGACGGCCGGCTCGAGCAGCTCGAGAAACCGGTCGTAGACGCTCCGCTCCACCAGGATGCGGCTGCGGGCGCAGCAGTCCTGGCCGGCGTTCTCGAACACCCCGGAGGGTGCGGTGGCGGCGGCCTTCTCCAGGTTGGAGTCGGCGAACACGATGTTGGCGCTCTTGCCGCCGAGTTCCAGGGTGACCCGTTTGACCTGGGCGGCGCAGCCGGCCATGATCCGCTTGCCGACATCCGTCGACCCGGTGAAGACGACCTTCCGCACCTGGGGGTGCGTCACGAACCGTTCGCCGACCACCGATCCGCGGCCCGGCAGCACCTGGAACAGCCCCTCGGGCAGGCCGGCCTCCCGGGCGAGTACGCCCAGATGGATGCTGGAGAGCGGCGTCCACTCCGCCGGCTTCAACAACACCGCGTTGCCAGCCGCGAGGGCGGGAGCGAAACCCCAGGCCGCGATCGTCATCGGGAAGTTCCACGGGGTGATGATGCCGACCACACCCAGCGGTTCCTGGAAGGTCACGTCGAGACCGCCGGACACCGGGATCTGCCGCCCGAAGAGTCGCTCGGGGGCGGCCGAGTAGTAGGTCAGCACGTCGCGCACATGGCCGGCCTCCCAGCGCGCCTGCATGATCGGATGCCCCGAGTTGGCCATCTCGATGCGGGCCAGGTTCTCCCGGTCCCCGTCCACGGCCTCAGCGAAGCGGCGCAGAACGGCAGCCTTGTCGGCCGGCGCCACCCGGGACCAGAGCCGCTGCGCGGCCACCGCCCGGGAGACGGCCTCATCGGTCGCATCCGTGTCGAGGTGTTCGACCACGGATACTGTGGTCTCGTCGGCCGGGTTGATCACGGTGTAGCTGCTCACAGGGTGTCCCTTTCCTGATCGTGGTCGTGCTCGTGCTCATGGGTCGCCCGGTAGCGGGCGGCCGCGTCGACGAGGCCCGCGAAGAGGCGTAGGTCGTCGTGCTGTTCCGGATGCCACTGCACGGCCAGCCCGAACGGGACGTCGGTGAGTTCCACGGCCTGCACGACCCCGTCGTGAGTGCGTGCGGACACGGTGAGGCCGGCGCCGATCCGGTCGATGGACTGGTGGTGGTAGACGGGAACGGGAAGCGGCACGTCCAGGGCGTCGAGCAGCCCGTGCAGCCGCGACTCGGGTTCCACGTGCACGTCCACGATGTTGAAGACGCCACCGCCGGCCTGGTAGCCGCCGTGGCCCACGACGTCGGGCAGGTGCTGGTGCAGGGTGCCGCCCTGTGCGATGTTGAGCATCTGGGCGCCGCGGCAGATGCCGAGCAGCGGCAGCTCCCGGTCGATGGCCCGGTGGATCAGCTCATGCTCCCAGGCGTCACGGTCCCGCCGCGGCTCGTCGGTTTTCGTGTGGGCGGCCTGACCGTAACGCGCCGGATCGACGTCCTTGCCGCCGGTGATGACCAGGCCGTCGAGGCCGTCGAGCACCCGGTCGGCAATGGCCGCGTCCACGGGCTGCGGCGGCAGCAGCACGGCGATGCCGCCCGCGCGGATGACCGAGTCGAAATAGGCCTGGGGCAGAAAGGCGGCCGGCACGTCCCAGACACCGGTCTGGGACTGCTCGAGATAGGTGGTCAGGCCGATCACGGGGCGCGGGTCGGCTCCGGGGCGCGGCGAGGTGCCGGGGTCAGAGGCGCTCAAAGCCGCGCACCCGCTCCCAGTCGGTCACCGCCGCGTCATAGGCTTCCAGCTCGATCCGCGCGTTGTTGAGGTAGTGATCGACGACCTCGTCGCCGAACGCCTCCCGGGCGACCGTGGATGTCGCGAACAGCGCGGTGGCCTCCCGCAGCGAGGCCGGCACCCGCTCGGCGACGCTCTCGTAGGCGTTGCCGACGAAGACATCGTCCAGTTCGAGTTCGTTCTCGATGCCGTAGAGGCCGGCCGCGATCAGCGCGGCCACGGCCAGGTACTGGTTCACGTCGCCGCCGGGCACTCGGTTCTCCACCCGCAGGCCGTGGCCGGCCCCCACCACGCGCAGGGCGCACGTGCGGTTATCGAGCCCCCACGCGATCGCTGTCGGCGCGAAGCTGCCGCTGACATAGCGCTTGTAGGAGTTGATGTTCGGCGCCGAGAACAGGGTCAGCTCGCGCATCACCGCGAGCTGGCCGGCGAGGAAGTGACGGAACAGCGTCGACATGCCGTGATCGGCATCCTTGTCGGCGAAGACCGCGGATCCGTCGGTGCCGCGCAGGCTGATGTGGATGTGACAGCTGTTGCCCTCCCGCTCGTTGAACTTGGCCATGAAGGTCAGGCTCTTGCCGTGGGCATCCGCGATCTCCTTGGCGCCGTTCTTGTAGATGGAGTGGTTGTCGCAGGTGGCCAGGGCGTCGGTGTAGCGGAACGCGATCTCCTGCTGGCCCAGGTTGCACTCGCCCTTGACGCCCTCGCAGTACATGCCGGCGCCGTCCATGGCGTTACGGATGTCCCGCAGTAACGGTTCCATCCGGGTGGATGCGAGCAACGCATAGTCGATGTTGTAATCGCTGGCGGGGGTCAGGTCGCGGTAGCCCTTCTTCCACGCCTCCCGGTAGCCGTCGTCGAAGACGATGAACTCCAGCTCGGTGCCGACATAGGGCACCAGCCCGCGGTCGGCCAGCCGGGCCAGCTGGGTTTTCAGGATCTGGCGGGGCGACGCCACGACGGGTGACTTGTCGAGCCACCGCAGGTCCGCGGTGACGAGGGCGGCACCGGGCAGCCAGGGCGCGCGTCGCAGCGTGGCGAGGTCGGGGATCATGGCCATGTCGCCGTAGCCGCGTCGCCAGCTCGACATCTCATAGCCGTCCACCGTGTTCATCTCCACGTCGACGGCCAGCAGATAGTTGCAGCACTCCGCGCCGTGGCCGGCCACGTCTTCCAGGAAGAGCCGCGCGGAAACCCGCTTGCCCACCAGCCGCCCCTGCATATCGGTGAATGCGACGACGACCGTGTCGATGTCGCCGCCGCGAACCAGGGAGGTGAGGTCTTCAAGCGAGAGATTTCCGGAGCGGGGTGTCATCAACTTCTCCTCATCGAGCCGGTCAAAGGGTGAACATTCGACCATTAGACCACAGATCGAGCGCGGCGTAACGGCCAATTTTTGTTCCGCTCGACTCAGGGATCGGGCACCTAAAGGTATGTACAAGCCACCATTGGAGCCCTATAGTCATGCCAACGTAAACTCCCGGAGTTGCCGCTCGATCGCTGAGGTGCGCAACCAGAGCGCAAAGGAATCCAGGATGTCCAAAGACACCTTGAACGTCTCGGGCGTGACCTACACGACGGCAGAGGCAGGGTACTTCGAGAAACGCAAGCTCCGCCGCAGCGCCGGGATCTGGGGGCTGTGGGGACTCGCCGTCGCCGCGGTCATCTCCGGCGATTTCTCGGGCTGGAACTTCGGCATCGATTTCGCCGGATTCGGCGGAATGCTGATCGCCTTCGCCCTCTTGATCGTCATGTACTACGGCATGATCTTCGCGATCGGGGAGATGGCGTCGGCCATGCCGCACACGGGCGGCGCCTATTCCTTCGCCCGGGCGGCGCTCGGGCCCTGGGGCGGTTTCGTCACCGGCCTGGCCGAGACCATCGAGTATGTCGCGACCACTGCGGTGATCGTGTACTTCTCGGCGTCCTACGCCGACGGCATCACGAGTGAGCTGCTCGGAGTCTCACTGCCCGCCTGGGTGTGGTGGGCCATCCTCTACGCCGTATTCATCGGCCTGAACTCGGCTGGCGCCGCGATCTCGTTCAAATTCGCGATCGTGGTCTCGATCATCTCCATCGGCATCCTGCTGGTGTTCTCGGCAATGGCGGCCTTCTCCGGGCTCTTCAGTGTGGACAACCTCTTCGATATCGCCCCGGAGGCCGGCCAGTCCGAGTTCCTGCCCTTCGGCGTGGTGCCGATCCTGTTCGCCCTGCCCTACGCCATGTGGTTCTTCCTCGGAATTGAGGAGCTGCCGCTGGCTGCGGAGGAATCCCACGACCCGGTGCGGGACATCCCGCGAGCCGGTCTGATCGCCCGCACGACCCTGATCGTGACCGGGCTCCTGGTGCTGGTGCTCAACACCGGGATAGTCGGGGCCTCGAACATCGCGACCGCCGGGGAGCCACTGCTCGACGGTTTTCGGGCGATGGTCGGCGACGAGGCGGCCGCTGTGCTGGCCCTGTTCGCCCTGGTCGGACTGCTGGCCTCCCTGCAGGGCATCATGTTCGCGTACGGGCGCAACATGTACTCCCTGTCGCGGGCCGGCTATTACCCGAAATTCCTCTCCCTGACCGGCCGCCGCCAGACTCCGGCGGTGGCGCTGCTCGTGGGGGCCCTGATCGGCTTCGTGGCCCTGATCCTCGTCGACTCGCTCGGCGGCGCCGGCGGCGTGGCCGGGGCGATCGTGCTCAACATCGCCGTTTGGGGAGCCGTGATCGCCTACATCCTGCAGATGATCTCGTTCGTCGTGTTGCGTCGAAAGTACCCGAATGCGAACCGGCCCTACCGCAGCCCGTGGGGCGTACCCGGGGCGGTGATCGCGGGCATCCTCTCGCTGGCGATCTTCTTCGGGTTCTTCATCAACGAGCCGGCCCGCCCGGCCATCGCGGCCATCGCCGTGGTCTACGTGGTCATGCTGCTGATCTTCGCGCTCTACGGGCGCAAGCGTCTCGTGCTCTCCCCGGAGGAAGAATACGCGGTGTCCGGCGGCCTGCACGGCGACCCGCAGAAGGAAGGCTACGGCGGCGCCGTGGAGGAGCAACTGCTCGCTCTCGACGGCCGGGACGACCAGCGCGCGCCGTAGCCGAACGAGTTTCGATCGATTGGTTGGGTCGCCCTCCGCGGGTCAGAGCTGACGCACCCGAGTGGACGCTGTTCAGCACAGGCGGAGCGACCTGCCGGTGTTGAACCAATTCGACGGAGATTCTCGAGGAAAACGGCCATTTCGACGTGGTGAGGTCCGTTTTCGGCAAAATCTCCGTCGAATTCGTTCGGGCTGCGGGGCGGGAGCGCTACTGTGACGCCATGTGCGTCTGGGAGCGGCGTTCCCGCGGCCGACCGGGTTCCGCGCCGGCCGCTCGGCCGGCAGGGAACCCGGCCGATGTGATGGTGCTGCGCGACCACACCCTCCCCGACCGGGACTGGACGGTGCTGCCCGCAGGCAGCCGCGCCTTCTGGTTCCCGGCGCCGAGCGGGAACCTCGCCGCCTTCGAGCTGGGCGATCCGGCCGCTCCGAGAATCGTGCTGCTGCCCGGCGCGACCGGCTCCAAGGAAGACTTCGTGCTGCTGGCCCCGCTGCTGGCCGACGCCGGCTACTTCGTGCAGAGCCACGACCTGGCCGGGCACTACCAGGCGTGCGCGGCCGGGCCCGGCGGCACCGAGCCCTGGGACTACGCCCTGTTCGTGGCCGACCTGATCGCGTTCCCCGACGCAGGGTCCACCCCGGTGCACGTGCTCGGTTACTCGATCGCCGGGATCGTCGCCGAGCTGGCCCTCGCCGCGCTTTACCGGGCGGCTGGCTGATCAGGCGGGCCGATTCGGCAGGCTGATCCGGCTGGTAGCAGGCTGAACCGGAGGTTGGCCGGCCGGCTGAACCGGAGGCCGGCGGGCTGATCCGATGCCCCCGCGAAACAGGTCAGTGCCCGATCGTGGGACGCCCGGCCCGGTGGCGCCGCACCGCGTACCGGGCGGCATGCCGGTGCCACGGGTTATTCTCCGGCCAGCCCTGCAGCAGGGTGCGCCCGCCCCACCGTGCCCGGCGGGCGATGGCGTTCCAGGAATCGAAGGGCCGGCCGGAGATGGCTACCCGCAGGGTCGGGTCGTAGCGCACGCGCACCGCGGGGCTCAGGTTCATACTGAGGTCGAGGTCGTCGTGGATGTCGTCGCGGTCGCGGTGCACCCGGAGGCGGGCCTCCAGCCAGACCGCCCGGCGCATGGCGAAATTCGAGCCGAAGACCGGACGGTGCCCCAGCCAGAACGGCATCCAGAAGAAATATCCGCCGATGTAGAAGGTCCCGCCCAACCAGGCCACGAGGGTGCCGCAGCCGTAGAAATCGCCGGGGCCGGTGACCATGTCGCTCCCGGGGGACTCCGCCAGCGCGGACTCGATCCGCGCCAGCCAGTCGGCCGGCGGCACGGAGTCGGAGAAGGGCGGCGTCGTTGTAGCAGGGGATCACGACCGAGATCGTCATCATCGCTGCCTCCTTTCCCGCCCGCAGCGAGCTGTCGCGTTGATCCGCCATCTGGCGGTCACGGTCAGATCGCGCGGCAATGCGTGGTGAGGAACCCGATCTTGTCGATGGTGATCGTGACCGTCGAGCCGTCGCGCAGGAACACCGGAGGTTTGCGGCTGTAGCCGGCGCCGCCCGGGCTGCCGGTGGAGATGAGCGTGCCCGGCAGCAGGGTCGAGGTTTTGGAGAGGTAGGAGATGATCTCGGCGACCGAGCGCACCATGTCGCCGCTCGAGGCATCCTGCAGGATGCGGCCGTCGACGTGGGTGGTCAGCCACAGGTCCTGCGGGTCGGCGATCTGGTCTGCCGTGATGACGACCGGCCCGGTGGGCGTGAAACCGTCGAAGGACTTGCAGCGCGACCACTGCGCCTCGGAGAATTGCAGGTCGCGCGCCGTGATGTCGTTGACGACCGTGTAGCCGAAGACATGGTCGAGAGCGTCCGCCACCGACACGTGGTGTGCGGCCGTGCCGATGATCACGCCGAGCTCGGCCTCGTAGTCGACCTGGCTGGTCAGATCGGTCGGCCAGGTGATCGTGGACTCGTGCCCGGTGAGCGAGTTGGGCCAGAGCGAGAACACGGTCGCGGCCGTTTCGACGCGCAGTTCGAGCTCGGAGGAGTGGGCGGCGTAGTTGGCGCCGATCGCGATGATCTGAGGCGGACGCAGCACGGCCGACGAGTAGCGTAGCTCGCCCAGCGGGGTGAGCGTTGCTCCCTGCGCGGCGGCGTTCTGGCTCAGGGCGCGCACCCGGTTGTACTCGTCAGAGTCCTTTTCTATCAGGTCCTGCAGATCGCGGGGGGCGTCGTCCATGATCTCGTCGAGGAACAGCGCTGCGTCGTCGAAGACGGCGGCGAGCCGCGGAGTGGATTGACCTTCAACTCTCAGGTGGGCGAATTTCACCTGTTCAGGCTATCTGGCCCGGGAGGGGTCGCGGTGCGCGGGGTAGCCGCGGCGCCTGCCGCGCGCCACAGGTGCATGCCGGCGTAGCTGCGCCACGGCGCCCAGGCGGCGCCGTGGCGGGCGAGTTGCCGGGCCTCCGCGGGCAGGCCGAGCCGCCCGGCGCCCTGCAACAGGGCCAGGTCGCTGGCCAGCAGGATGTCCGGGCTGCCCAGCACGCGCAGGGCCACGTATCCGGCCGTCCACGGTCCGATCCCGGACAGGGTGGTCAGACGGGACTCAAGATCCTCCCGGGTCTGCCCGTAGGAGAGCACCAGATCGCCGGAGCAGAGCGCCTCCGCCACGCCGATGATCGCGTCGATGCGCGCGGCCGGGCCGCGCAGCACGCCGCGGCCCTCGGTCACGATCCGCTGGGCGGTGGGAAACAGCCGGGTCAGGGGAGCGGCGGTGGGGTCGTGGATGAAGGGGCTTTGGCTGGTGGCGCTGGTGCCGCTGGTGCCGGTGGTGGTGTCGCTGCCGCTGTCCCCTGCACCCGGGTACACGTCGTCGCCGAGCGCAGCGGCCAGCCGGGTGAGTGCCGTTCGGGCGGAGGCCACCGAGACCTGCTGGCCGATGAGCGCGCGGAACAGGGTCTCCTCGGGGTCCACGCTGCCCGGCACGCGCATGCCGGGGGTGGCCGCGATTCTGGCCGCGAGTTGCGGGTCCCGCCCGAGCGCCAGGTCGATCGCCCGGGAGTCCGCGTCCAGGTCGAGCAGGCGCCGCACCCGGCTGACGAGCGGCGCGAGGTCGGCGAGGCTGGCCAGTCGGGCGCGGCAGGCGACGGCTGGCGCGGCCGCCGTTCCCGACAGGGTCAGTTCCATCGTCGCGGGTCCGTGTGGCAGGCGCAGCGTGCGCGCGTAACGGGCATCCGTCGCCTGTTCCACCCCCGCGAGGCCTCGCGCGGCGAGGAACCGCAGCACCCCCACCCCGTCGAACGGCGCGCGCGCCGGCAGCAGCAGGTCGATGCCCGTCCCGTCATCGACCCCGAAGCCGGCCTCACCGACCCCGCCGACGCCGCGGGGCTGGGCGCGGGCGGGACGGGCGCGGCGCAGCTCGGTGGGGGTGCGCTCGTAGACGACGGCGATGGTGTCGTTGAACTGGCGCACGCTGCCGAAACCGGCGGCGAATGCGACCTCGGTGATCGGGACATCCGTGCTCGCCAGCAGCACGCGGGCGGTCTGTGCGCGGTGCGCCCGGGCGAGCGCGAGCGGGCCGGCGCCCAGCTCGTTCACGAGCACGCGGGTCAGGTGCCGTTCGCTGTAGCCGAGGCGGCGGGCGAGGCCGGGCACGCCCTCCCGCTCAACCGTGCCGTCGCTGATCAGGCGCATGGCGCGGGCGGCGAGGTCGTCACGGATGTCCCAGTCCGGCGACCCGGGGACGGCATCAGGAAGGCAGCGTTTGCACGCCCGCAGGCCGGCCTCGTGCGCGGCCGCGCTGGTGAGATAGAACGACACATTGGCCGGCTTCGGTGTGGCCGCCGGGCAGCTGGGGCGGCAGTAGATTCCGGTGGAGTGCACGCCCGTGATGAACTGACCGTCGAAGCGTGAGTCTCGGGAGGACATGGCCCGGTAGCGCTCGAAGAAGACCGGATCGAGCCCGGCAGGAGGGATGGTCACCCGGCCAGCCTGCCACCGCGAGCCCGGGCGCACCAGCGGGAATCGGCCATCGCCGGTGCCGGCCGCAGCGGCCGCGGGCCATGCCGGCCTGCGTCCGGGCCTGCCCTCCGGCACCCGGCCCGGTACTCTGGGCGCATGACCGCACTGGAGCGTCTGCAGGCCGAACTCGGCACCCACGTCAGCGTCGATCCGCGCCGGCTCGCGCCCGTTCGGGCCGACAAATCGGGCTGGGTTGCCCCGGGGATGCCGCTGGCGGTCGTCTACGCCGCATCCGTCGACCAGGTGCAGGCGACTCTGCGCATCGCGACCGAGTTTCGCGTGCCGGTGATCACCCGCGGAGCCGGAACGGGCCTGGCCGGGGGAGCGTGCGGCACGGGCGGCGCCATCGTGCTGAGCGTCGAGCGGATGAACCGTATCCTCGAGATCCGCCCGGAGGATGAACTGGCCGTGGTCGAGCCGGGCGTGCTCAACGGCGACCTCAACACGGCCCTCTCCGCGCACGGGCTGTGGTTCGCGCCGGACCCGGCAAGCCGGGCGATCTCCTCGGTCGGCGGCAACATCGCCACCAACGCGGGCGGGCTGCTCTGCGCGAAGTACGGCGTCACCCGGGAGGCGGTGCTGGCGTTGACGGTGGTGCTCGCCGACGGGAGCCTGCTGGAGACCGGGCACCGCACAGTCAAGGGCGTCACCGGCTACGATTTGACCGCCCTGCTCACCGGCTCGGAGGGCACCCTCGGCGTGATCGTCGAGGCCACCGTGCGGGCGCGCGCCATCACCCTGGGCGAGACCGTCACGATCGGCGCGACGTTCCCCGACGTGGCCCAGGCGGCCGCGGCATCCGGTCTCGTCACGGCGGCCCGGCTGCGCCCGGCCGTGATGGAACTCATCGACCCGGTGGCCCTGGCCCTGATCGCGGCGTACCTCGGGCCGAACCTGTTCGAGGGAGTTCCGGCTAGGGGAGCGTTCCTGCTGGTGCAGACGGATGGGCCGGCGAGCCAGGCGGAGGCGGACCAGGCGGTGGCCGTGCTGCGGGCCGCGGGCGGGGAGGTGCGCGTCTCCACCGACGCCGAATCCGCCGATCGACTGCTGGCCGTGCGGCGGGCCGCGCATCCGGCGCTGGCCGCTCACGGCGAGGTCCTGATCGAGGATGTCTGCGTGCCCCGCTCCCGGCTGGCCGAGATGTTCGCGCGGATCGCTGAGATCAGCGCCCGCACGGGCCTGCCCATCCCCACGGTGGCCCACGCCGGAGACGGCAATCTGCACCCCAATTTCCTGATCCCGTTCGATCCGGCCCGGGGCGGCGCGGAGCCGGTCGTGCCGGAGGCGGTCTGGCTGGCGGCCGACGAGCTCTTCCGTGCCGCGCTCGAACTCGGCGGCACGCTCACCGGCGAGCACGGGGTCGGCGTGCTCAAGCGGCGCTGGCTGGCCGAGGAGCTCGGCGACACGGGCTTCGCCCTGCAGCGCCGGATCAAGGCGGCGTTCGACCCGTTGGGCATCCTCAACCCGGGCACCATGTTCGAGGCGTGAGCGCGCCGCTAGTCTGTTGGGCATGACCCACGAGCCGACCCCGGAGCACTCCGCCGCCGCCCCACACTCTCATCCGGCCGGAACCCAGACCGCGGCCCAGCCTGCCCCGGTGCAGCCCGCGGCCCAGCCGGTGCAGCCCGTCTGGACCGCCCCCGTTCGTCGCACCCGGGCGGGCATCGTCACGCTCACGGTCGCCGGCCTCGTCATCGGCGGCGCCGCGCTGCTGCTGGTGTTCGTCTACCTGGCCACCTTCCTCGATGCCGGCACGCTGCTGGTCGGCCTCATCCTGGCACTCATCCCGCTGATCGGGATTTCGCTCGCCGTGGGCTGGATCGATCGGTGGGAGCCCGAACCCCGCCCGGCCCTCTGGTTCGCGTTCCTCTGGGGCGCCGGCGTCTCCATCGTGACCGCGCTGCTCTTCGACCTGGGCGTGCAGCTGGCCCGGGCCGGCGCCGGAGCCATCGAAACGGATGACGGTTTCGCCGCCGCCGTCTTCCAGGCGCCCCTCGTCGAGGAGGCCGCCAAGGGCGCCGGGGTGCTGCTGCTCTTCTGGGTGCTGCGTCGGAGATTCGACGGCCCGGTCGATGGCGTGGTCTATGCCGCGACGATCGCCGCCGGATTCGCCTTCACCGAGAACATCCAATACTTCGGTGTGGCGATGATGGAGGGTGGCTCCGAGAACCTGGGCTTCACGTTCCTGGTGCGGGGGGTGTTGTCGCCCTTCGCCCATGTCATGTTCACTGCCTGCATCGGCATTGCGTGCGGGCTGACGGTCCGGTTCCGGCCGTTCCCGGCCTTCGCCACGATTCTGCTCGGATTCGTCTCGGCGATCTTCCTGCACTTCGTCTGGAACGGGGCGTTCTACCTGGTCGAGAGTGGCTCGCTGGTGGCGTACTACCTCGCCGTGCAGGTGCCTCTGTTCCTCGGCGCGATCATGGTTGTCGTGCTGCTGCGGCGCCAGGAAGAACGCGTCACCGTGCTCCGGCTGAGCGAGTATGCCGCGGCCGGCTGGTTCAGTCCGGCCGAGGTGGGTATGCTCGCCACCCGCGATGGCCGTCGGCAGGCTCGATCCTGGGCCGCGCGGCAGCCCCAAACCCGGAAGCGGGCCATGCACCATTTCATCCACAACTCCACCCGCCTGGCTTTCGCCCGACAGCGCATGGTGAACGGTACGGCTGCGAACGTCGACCGGGCCGACGAATCGGAGCTGCTGGGGCTGATCCAGCGCGACCGTGCCGGCGTGATCAACTGACTCTGGTGCCCTGACGAACAAGGACTCGCCGCCCCGGTGGTGTGGCAGTGCCGACAACTTTCCCGGAGCGGCGAGTTCTGTTCCATGGTGCGCCCGACGGCCACGTTCGCGCAAGGGGGAATTTTTGGTGTGCGGGCGAGCGCGCAATCCGATTGGATAGAGGAATGACTGATCAAAACACCAAGCCCGAACTCGACGCTCCGGAGGGCCCCGCGCCTACCGAACTGACCATCACCGACATCGTGGTCGGCGAGGGAGCCGAAGCAACCCCCGGCGCCACCGTCAACGTGCACTACCTCGGCGTCGCCTATGACACCGGAGATGAATTCGACTCCTCCTGGAGCCGCGGGCAGTCGATCAACTTCCCGCTTGCTCAGCTCATCGCGGGATGGCAGCAGGGCATCCCCGGCATGAAGGTCGGCGGACGCCGCAAGCTGGTCGTCCCTCCGCACCTGGCCTACGGACCGGCCGGCGGAGGACACCAGCTCTCCGGCCAGACCCTGATCTTCGTGATCGACCTGCTCGGAACCCGCTAGAAACCCGCAGTGCCGGAAGCACGTGCGAGTCGCCACGCGAGTCGCGCATTGCTACGAGTCGTGTTCGATTCGCACGTGCTTGATCCGGGAGGCGTGGCCGCGCACGATGGTCACCGCGCTCTTGGACACGCCGAAGTGCTTGGCCAGCAGCTTCACCAGCGCATCGTTGGCGGCCCCCTCAACGGCCCGCTGCTGCAAGAACACGGTGAGCGCAGCATCCGTCGGAGCATGGGGCGCGTCATCGCCCGGCTCCCGGCCCGGCTCTCCCCCGGAGACCAGCGGTCCCTTCCGACTACCGGGCTTCACATGCACCGTCAGGTTCACCGTTCGCGTCACGCCGATCCTCCGGGAATATAGTTCTCTTCACAACGCTAGTGGGCGGAGTCGTCTTCATGATCTCAATCGATAGGGCGCGGGCCCTGGCCGAAGCCGGTCTGCAGTGGCGTCCCGTCTCCGGTGACGCCTTCCGCATCGAGCGCTCCGGCTTCGAAAGCGACGTGTTCACGGTCAGTGACATGACGATCGAGCCGCACGAGTTCGACACGGGAACGATCCTCGGCTTCAACGGCACCACCGAGTGGGCCCTCGATTCACTGGCCCTCGAGGATGCCCTGTGGATGCCGCGTGAGGACCAGCTGCGCGACCTGTTGCGGAGCACCTTCCGTTCGCTCACCCGTCAGGGCGAGGACAGCTACCGGGTGACGGTGGCGCTGAACGGGGCGCCGGAATTCTTCGACGCCGCCGACCCCGCGGATGCCTACGGCAACGCGCTCCTGCGTCTGATCAGCCTGTCCGCCGACTCCCTCGCCTGACACCCACCCTCTCGCCGGCTCCGCCGGTGGTCGAGCCTGTCGAGACCCGGTACGTCGACCTCCAGAGGTTCGCCCGGGGCATCCGTTGCGGTCGAAGTCGCCAACCTCGGAGATTTTCGCGACACGCCGGGCAACCGGCCTGGGGTGACCCGGTCTTTTCGGACGGGGTCCTTGGTTTCATTTTAGGCGGCGAGTGTGAGTTTGATGAGGCGTTCGGTGG
>NZ_PJJV01000071.1:0-97022 GCF_002929655.1 Cryobacterium sp. M23 | reverse complement strand
TGATAACACACCAGTTTGAATAAGCTGCAAGCGTCCACTATGTGGTTCTCGATGTACGGTCGAGAACAACGCCCCACGGTGCCTCATAAACACCGACGGGCTCTATAACTAAAAAATATAGGTTCGATTCATCGAAAGATGTTTCGGCGGCTATAGCGAGAGGGAAACGCCCGGTCACATTCCGAACCCGGAAGCTAAGGNTTTCGGCGGCTATAGCGAGAGGGAAACGCCCGGTCACATTCCGAACCCGGAAGCTAAGGCTCTCAGCGCCGATGGTACTGCAGGGGGGACCCTGTGGGAGAGTAGGACACCGCCGGACTCAACGTAGCAACACACACAATGGCCACCCTCACGGGTGGCCATTGTGCGTTAACCACCACCCCCGGCACCACCGGCACCACCACCACCCCGCCCCGGTGGCCCTCCGACAGCAACAGCCCCGCCCCAACCGTTCACCGCCGCACACGACCCCGCGGTACACCAGCCGAACCCACACAAACCAAGCGCGCACCACCCCCCCCCGGCGCACATCTGGGAGCGGTCGTGGCCAACTCAGGAGATCCAGCCGGGCCGTGCCGGGCATCCGCACCTATGCCGCACTGATCCGCGGCGGCCGTCTACTGCGGGCGACGAATGTCCTGAGTTAGCCACACACACGCGGGCCCTGGTGCGAGGGCGCACACCTGCACCAACGACAGAGGGCCACCCCGCGAGGGGGCCTGCCGTCGTTAAGCGAGGGTGAGTAGGCCCGTTCCGGGAGCAGTCATGCAGGGTGCGGGACCGGCGGCTGCTAGTTGATGGGGAGGAGGTTGCCGGCGGGGACGGGCTCGCCGTTGAGGATGTCGAGGGTCCAGCCGGCCTGGTCATGGACGACCACGTTGAGGGAGGCGTTCCTGATCGTGTCGACGGGCTTCTCGAGCGCCTGCATCAGCGTCAGTCGGATCAGCGTTCCGTGGGTGACGACGATGATGCGGGCACCCGGGTGGTTGCGGGCGAGCAGCTGCAGGGCCTCGACTCCGCGGTCGGCGACACTGGCCTCGGTTTCGGCGCCGTGGAAGCCGCCGATTCCGGTGGGGCCGCCGGGGACGCGGAGCGCGTCCAGCTCGGGGCCTGCGCTCAGCCCCTCGGCGGAACCGTAGTTGCGCTCGACGATCCCAGGGATGCGACCGGTGACGGTCAGGCCGAGGCCCCGGGCGATGAGATCGGCCGTCTCGGCTGCGCGGCTGAGCGGTGAGGAGACGATGAAGTCCCACTCCTGTGCGGCCAGGTGGCCGACGGCATCCGCTGCCTGGCCACGCCCGGTGTCATTGAGCGGGATGTCGGAGTGGCCCTGGATACGCAGAGCGGCATTCCAGTCGGTCTGGCCGTGGCGGATCAGGGCGAAGGTAGTTGTGGAACTCACCGTTCTATTCTGCCTCGGGCTGAGGTCGGGAGATAAATCGGGTCTCGACCGGGTCGAACATCGGGCGGATCGACTTTTGGAACAGAGTGCGGTGGCTCAGGTGACCGGGGACGACGCGAAAAGCACGTGCTTGCTCGCCACCAGGTCTGCTGCGTCGTAGATGCGGGCGAGGTCGAGGCCCGCGGCCCGGGCGCCGCGCTCTTCGGGCTCACTCTGCGGGGCCATCCGCCCGAGCATCACGCCGCCGAGGGCGCGCACGGCGCAGGCCGCGATGACGCCTTCCGGGGTACCGCCGATTCCCATCGAGAGGTCGACCGCGGCATCCGTCGATGCGGCGGAGATGGCCGTGGAGACGTCACCTTCGGCCGTGCGGAGCACGCGTGCTCCGGCGCACTCGAGTTCGCGGATGAGCTCGACGTGGCGCGGTTTGTCGAGCACAGCGACGGTGAGCGCGGTCTCGGGGATGCCGCTGGCGAGCGAGAACGCACGGAGGTTGCGGGTGGCGGAGGCGTGCAGGTCGAGCACGCCGTGACCGGCTGGGCCTGAGATGAGCTTCTCCATGTAGAAGACACCGGCGGGATCGAACATCGTGTCTCGGGGGGAGATGGCGATCACGCACACCGCCCCGGGCAGGTTCCGGGCGACGAGGGTCGTGCCGTCGAGCGGGTCGACTGCGATGTCGCAGTCCGGTCCGTTCCCCGTGCCGAGCTGCTCCCCGTTGGCAAGCATGGGGGCCTGGTCCTTCTCGCCCTCGCCGATCACGACGGTTCCGCGAAAAGGCGCGGCCAGGAGAACGGCACGCATGGCGGTGACGGCCGCCTGGTCGGCGGCGATCTTGTCGCCGCGACCCACCCAGGGCAGTGTGGCGCGTGCCGCCGCCTCGGTCGACGCGCGCACGGCGGCGACCAGCCCGGCCGGCCAGCCCTCGGCTCCGATCACGGTGGATTCGGCCAGGGGAGCGAACGGGCGGTGCTGCGGCATGGGCTACCTCTTGCTGGGACGGCGGTCTCGTGACCGGCAGCTGAAAGCCTACTCGCGTGCCCGGGGCGGGCACTCGTGCGGGCGACAGCGCTGGCGACAGCGCGGGCGACCCAGCGGGCGGGCACCGGTGCGTGGGCTAAGCGAGCAGCTCACGGATGTCGGCGGCCGTCAGGGCGGTCCCGCGCGCGGCGCCATCCGTCATCACGCTCTCGAAGAGACGGGCCTTCGTGGCCTTGAGGGCCATCACCTTTTCCTCGATCGTGTCCCGGGAGACCAGGCGGTAGACGAAGACGTTCTTCGTCTGGCCGATCCGGTGCATGCGGTCCACGGCCTGCGCCTCGGTGGCCGGGTTCCACCACGGGTCGAGCAGGATGGCGTAGTCGGCCTCGGTCAGGTTCAGGCCGAACCCGCCGGCCTTGAGGCTGATCAGGAAGACCGAATTGTCGCCGGTCTTGAAGCTCTCGATCACCTGCGCCCGGTTGCGGGTCTTGCCGTCGAGATAGGAATAGCTGATGCCCGCGGCGTCGAGGCGTGCGCGGGCCTTGCCCAGGTACTTTGTGAACTGGCTGAAAATGAGGGTGCGATGCCCGCCGGCGGCGACGTCCTCCAGCAGTTCGAGGAGCACGTCGAGCTTGGTCGACGGGATGTCGTCGTACTTCGTGTCGTAGAGGCTGGCATCGAGGCTGAGTTGGCGCAGCATGGTGAGCGAGCGGAAGATCTCGAAACGGTTGGAGTTCATGTCGTCGATCAGGCCGAGCACCTTCTGCCGTTCCCGCTGCAGGTGGGTGTCGTAGACCGCGCGGTGCTTCGGGTGCAGCGTGAGCTCAAGCACCTGCTCCTGCTTGGTGGGCAGGTCGCCGGCCACCTGCTCCTTCGTGCGGCGCAGCATGAACGGGCGGATGCGGCGGCGCAGCTGGTCGAGCCGGTCGCCGTCGGCATCCTTCTCGATCGGTTTCTGGTAGTAGTCGCCGAAGCGGCCGGGGCTGGGGAACAGTCCCGGTGCCGTGATTGAGAGCAGCGACCAGAACTCCATCAGGTTGTTCTCCAGCGGCGTGCCCGTGATCGCGAGCTTGAACGGGGTGGCCAGGCGGCGGGCGCACTGGTGGGCGCGGGACTTGCGGTTCTTGACGAACTGGGCTTCGTCGAGCAGTAGCCCGGACCAGGCCAGGGCCTCGTAGTCGCCGAAGCCCAGCCGGAATAGCGTGTACGAGGTGACGACGACGTCCGCGCCGGCGTGCAGCGAGGCCAGGGTGCTGCTGCGCTTGCCGGCGGTCTCGGTGATCGCGGCCACTCGCAGGCCGGGCGCGAATCGGGCGCACTCGGCCGCCCAGTTGGAGACCACGCTGGTGGGTGCCACGACCAGGAACGGCGCGCTCTGCCCCGGCTGCTCCCGCACGCGTTCCATCAGGGCGATGGCCTGCAGGGTCTTGCCGAGGCCCATGTCGTCGGCGAGGATGCCGCCCAGTTGATGGTCGTAGAGAAAGCTCACCCACTCGAAACCGGCCTGCTGATAGCCGCGCAGGGTGGCGTCGACCCCGGCCGGCAGCGGCTGTTCCGGAATCTGGGCGACGTCGGTGAGCCCGGACACGGTGTCGCGCCACGCGGCCGCCTGGCCGGCGACGACCCCGAGGGACTGCAGCTCCTCCCAGAGGTCGGCCTGGAACGGGCTGATCCCCAGGGACTCGGCGCCGGCGTCCTGCAGCCCTCGGGCCTCCTCGATCAGCCGGCGGAGCGTGTGCAGTTCGGGGCGGTCGAGGCTGAACCAGGTGCCGCTGGGCAGGATCATCAGCTGCTGACCGACCGCCAGGGCCCGGAACAGGCTGTCGAACGGGATCTCCTCGCCGTCGATGCTGACGGCCACCTGCAGGTCGAACCAGTCCCGGTCATCCGGGCGTTCGGTGGTGCCCACGGTGATCACCGGCGCCTCGTCGGCCTGGCGGTAGTCGGGGACATCGCCGGCGACCAGCACGGTGACATGGTCTGCGGCCGCCAGGGTCGGCACCACGGAGTCGAGGAAGCCGAGCATGGCGGTGCCGGCGAGGGTGGCGCGCTCGATCAGTACCGGCAGGCCGCTCTGCTGCCCTACCAGGGCCGGCACGGAGGTGAGGAGCGCCTGCACGTCGTGCAGGATCTGTCCCTCCCGGGTGCCGTCGCGAAACCTGTCATCGTCCGGCACCGGGCGGAGTGGCTGGTGGTATTCCGGGTAGAGCCACACCCAGTGCAGGGTGATGCGGGCATCCATCTGGTGCGTGACGGTCAGGGCCAGCACGGGCTGCGGGGTCTCGGGCAGGGCGAACGACTCGTCCCGGCTGGTCACGGTGACCCGGTGTCGAAGGAACGGGTAGAACTCGGCCAGGAAGTCGGCCTCGTCCGCGCCGGGCACCGCGATGGTGTCGGAGGCCGCCATGGCCCGCAGCTCCCGGCTGATCTCGCCCGACAGCGGGGCGAGGGTGATCTGCGGGGAATCGCTGCCGGACTGGCCCGCCCAGGTGTAGACGCCGTGGGCGGGGTTGCCGATGAACCCGAACGTGCCGCGCGCCTGCGGCTCGTCGCCCAGCAGCAGGACGGGGCGTAGCGTGAGGCCTTCGGACACACGACGGATGTCCAGCTCGAGGCACGCAGGAACGGGCGAGACGAGCACGGGATCCTGCTGCGCCGTGGCAGAGACCAGGGGGAGCCCGGCGTTCGCCGCGTCGTCGAGCAGGTCCCAGAGCGCTCGGTCGGGGAAAGCGTCGACCGGAATCCACTGGGTGGAGGTGGCGTAGTACGGGCGGGCCGCGAACTGCAGCGCGTAGAGCACCGAGAGCACCCGCAGCTGGCCGCGGTCGAGCGCCCCGTCGGTGGTCAGGTTCTCCCAGGTGACGCTGCCCCGGATCCACTTGCCCTGCTTGCCCATCATCACGGGCCGCGCCGCCAGCCGGCGCAGCCCCGGCTGACTGGCGAAACGCCCGTGCTCGGGAGCGAGAAGTTGGAACTGGAGGGCGAGGCGGGTGTCTGCGGACGGCGCGGAATCCGGTCGCGCCAGAGGAGCCAGCGTACTTCGCCACGCTGCCCTTGCGGAGAACCCGGCGGTGCCGACGGCCGACCCGGGCTCGCGGCCCAGGGCGGTGGCGGGGGCACCCGGCACTCCGCCGAGGCTGCGGCCCACGGCGCCGCCCTGGCTCGCGATCAGCAGCGCGGCGACATGCTTGCAGTTGCGCTTCATCGGGCAGGTGCAGACGCCGGATGCCCGCACCGCGGCGCCGGCGGAATCAAGGGTGAACGAGACGGTCACCGAATAGGGCGTCGGGTGAGAACCGCGCACCATGCCGAAGAGCTGGGTGTTCGAGCCGAACCAGGTCTCGGCATCAACGTGGCCGTTGCGGGCGTAGCGTTCGCCGCGTGAGAACGCCTGGCTGCCCACAAGGAGCGCGATGTCGTGGGAGCTGAACGTGTGGGCCATGGCGGGAACCATTCTTCCATGCCCCGGCCCGGCCGTGCAGGCCCGGCCGGGCGCATCAGGGAGCTACTCGACGTGCCCGTGTTCCTTCGAGGACCCCTTCGTCAACGTCTTTCCCTGGAAGAAGGCCGGGTTGACGCTGCGCTGGATCAGCATCAGCACGAGGCCGCCGATGAACAGCACCATCGCGAGGATGAACACGAGCCCGACCCCGCCGATGTTCGATCCGCTGCCGTAGTCGGGGTTCATGCTGTCGTAGAGAGTGGTTGCGAAGATGACCAGCAGGATGACCCCGCCGATCAGCGGCGCCAGGAGTTTGAGCAGGATGGCCCGGGGCCCGTTCAGCGAGTCGCGGAAGTACCAGACGCAGGCAAACGCGGTGACCCCGTAGTAGAAGCAGATCATCATGCCCAGGGTCAGGATCGTGTCGGTGAGCACATCGGTGCTGAGCACGCGCATGATCGCGTAGAAGCCCCAGGCCACGATTCCTGCCATTACGGTGGCGAAGGCCGGGGACTTGTAGCGCGGGCTGATTGAGGCGAACCGCTTCGGGAACGCTTTGTAGTGGCCCATCGAGAGCATGGTGCGTGCCGGCCCGACGAAGGTCGACTGCAGCGACGCGGCCGAGCTGGACAACACGGCCAGCGACATCAGAATGGCGAAGGGACCCATCACCGGTCCGGCGAGGGCGGCGAACACGTTGCCCTGGATCTCCTCATTGCCGAGTCCGAATTCGCCGGCGCCGATGCCGGAGAACATCAGGGCGGCGACCGCCACGAGGATGTAGAGCGCGAAGATGATGCCCACGGTCAACGTCGCCGCACGCCCGGGGGTTGTCTTCGGGTTCTTGGTCTCCTCGTTCATGGTCAGGGTGACGTCCCAGCCCCAGAAGATGAAGATCGAGAGCGAGACCCCGGCCGCGAAGGCCGAGAACGAAGGGGCGAGGAACGGGTTGAACCAGTCGGCGCTGAACGCAAGGGCATCGAAGGCGGTGCCTTCTACGACCTGCAGCAGGGCGGCGACGCTGAACCAGACCAGCACGATCAGCTGGAAGGCCACGAGCACGTACTGCACGGCCTTCGTGGTCTCCATGCCGCGGTACGAGACATAACAGGCCGCCACCATGAACACCAGACAGGTGAGCACGTTGATCACAACATTGTTCGTCAGGTCGGCGAGGCTCGGGTTGCCGAGAAGCTGGGCGAGCATCAGATAGAAGAAGTCGACGGCGACTCCGGCGAGGTTGGAGAGCACGACCACCGTCGCGACGATCAGACCCCAGCCGCCCATCCAGCCGAGCCACGGCCCGAAGGCGCGGGTGGCCCACGTGAAGGAGGTGCCGGCATCCGGCATGGCGTTGTTGAGCTCGCGGTAGCCGAGCGCCACCAGCAGCATGGGGATGAACCCGACCAGGAAGATGCCCGGCATCTGGGTGCCGACGGCCGCGACCGTCGGGCCGAGGGAGGCCGTCAGGGTGTACGCCGGCGCGATGCACGAGATGCCGATGACCGTGGCGCCGAGAAGCCCGATGGAGCCAGCGCTGAGGCCCTTCTCGGAAAGGCCGCCGGTGAGGGTGGAGGTGCCGGGCGTGGAGCCCGAGGAGGGAGATTGGCTAGTCATGGACTGTCCTTAGGGTCAGTGCGGCTTACGGGCGTCAGTGCCGGTGGGAACCACGATGAGGGGAACGGGGAGCGCGTGCAGCATGCGGTGCGCGGTGATGCCGAGGAAAATCGTGGTGGGCTGAGCCAGCCGGCTGGAGCCGACGAAGGCGATTTCGGACGGCTGCCAGTCGAGGGCCTCGACGGCGGCCTCGACGGTGTGCCCGGACGCGACCTCGGTGGTGATGGTGCCGCGCGCCTTCGACCGACTCTGGAAGTACTCCAGGACGCCGTCGAGGTGGGCCTGGCTCTCGCTCTCGTCGACCGGGTGCCGACGACCGGCGTCGACCTCCACGAGCGTGACGAAACGCAGGTCGACGGTGAGGTCCGCCGAGAAGGCCACCAGTGAGTCGAGCAGCGTCTTCCAGCCCGGCCGGGTGCCGATGGCGCAGGTGATCCGGGTCAGCTGTGCGGGAGCCTTGTAGCCGCGGGGCGCGAGGGCGACGGGCGCCGGCGAGGCGTGCAGGAGCGCGTTGGCCACGCTGCCGATCGTGAATCGGTTCATCAGGCCGCGGCGTGAGGCCCCGACGACGATGCGGTCCGAGTCGAACGCGCGAGCGGCCTGGAGCAGCCCTTCCGTGGTGGAGTCGGCGTAGAGGAGATGCGTGGTGGCGACCACGTCATCGGGAACCAGGGCCTTGCCCTGTTCCAGCCATTCGAGGGCCTGCTCCTCGAGCAGAGCCTGGTAGTCGGGGGAGGTGGAAGCACCGACCCGGGCCGGGACGGTGGATGAATGATGCGGAAGCACGAGGCACAGACGCAGCTCGGAGCGGGTCAGGCGCGCCAGCGCGACACCCAGCTCGACGGTGTCATTGCCCCGTTCGGTCGCTTCGTATGCGATGACGTAGTTGGCTACTCGGGTCACGCTGGTTTCTCCCTCGGTTCGCGACGGGTGTCGCACTCAGTGGTCATAGTGGTGTGGACTATGGGCGGGCTGGTCATGTTCATGGTTCATGGTCATGCCCGGCGTGCTCGCCCGGCGCACAGTGCGCCGGGCTGCGTTCCACGTCGAGCGACGGATTGCGGTCGAAGAAGCCGACCGGCTTGAGCCAGAACGACACGGTGTCGACCGGCATGATCGGCCACTCTTCCGGTCGGGTGATGTGGTGGATACCGAAGACGTACCAGAGCACGATATCGGCGTTCCGCACCGGCCGGCGAGCCTGGATCCACTCGGGCAGGCCGTGGTCGACCGCGCTCTGATTGACGAACTCGCCGCAGGGCCAGCGTTCGGACTCGTCGTTCGGGGTGAGCCAGACCGTGTGCCCGATCACCTGGGCGCGTTGGAGGGCAGGCGCCGCCTGGTCGAAGAAGGACGGGATGGCTCCGCCGGGCACCAGCTTGTAGGACACAGGGGTGCCGAGGCCGTTGAGCGAGTTCTCGTTCACGACCTTCCAGGCCCGTTGGGTGTCCCAGTTGTAGTCGTCGAACCCCTCGGTCTCGATCGGGGTGTTCAGCTGGGTGATCGCGAGGCCAAGCGGGTTTGCGGCGCTGATCGGCTCGGCCTGCGTCTCGGTGCGGAACACCGTGTTCTCGCGGCCGTCGACGTCGAGGTCCATCCGGGCCACGATGAAGTGCTGGTGGAACGGCGCGTAGGTGCGCGTGTCGACCAGGGTTCCGTTGGGGTGCGGCTGGCCCTCGTCGAGGTGCGTCACCACCATGATCCCGGTGGCGCGCACCTCGCATTCCATGTTGCCGTCCTGGTAGAAGCGCCAACAGACGAGGTACTCGTAGTTCGCGACCGTGACGTGGAAGGACACGACGAGCCGGCGCATCCGTCGCACCTCGGCACTGCCGTTGTGGTCGACGTGCTTCCAGAGCACCGCGTTGTCTTCCTCGTGGATGCAGAACGCGTTCGGGATGCTGTACGGCTCGCCCTTGCTGTTGTGCAGCACGGCATCGAGGTAGCGGATTTCGCCGAGGCAGTCGCAGCCGAGCTCGAGCGAGGTGGTCATGAAGCCGAGGCCCCACTCGCCGATGTCGAAGGCGGTGCGACGGAAATGGTCGACGCTGGGGTCGCGGTAGGGCACGACCATCTCCGCGAACGACAACCGGTTGGCGATGGGCCGCACCCGGCCGCCGTCCCGGTAGCCCACGGTGTGCAGGGTCATGCCCTCGCGGTAGTTGAAGCCCACCCGGAGCGACCAGTTCTGCCACTCGACCAGGTTGCCGTCGAGCGTGAAGCTCGGGCCGTCGGGCTGCCCGATGTCGAGCGGGGTGAGCGGCGGGCGCGGGCTTCGATCCCGGATGCGCCGGGGCACCAGGTGCGGCACGTATTCGCCCATTCCCGCCGGCGGTTCGACCGTGAACGAGTCCTCCACCTCGAGCAGTTCCATGGTGTTGACGTCGAGCACGAAGTGCAGGCCGCTGACCGGTCCCGCATAGGGGTTGGCGTCGGTGGACGCCCGGACCCAGACGTCTGACCAGCCCAGGCGGCGGCCGCGATACCGGTCGGGGATTACCGCGTCGCCGTAGGTCCAGGTGTCGATGAAGACCAGGTCGAGGTCGGTGATGCCCCGGCGGGCGAGAGCGGCGATCACGTCGGGGTGGGCGCGAAGGGCGGCGTCGGCTTCCTCCCACTCGTCGACGGTGAAGTTCGCCTGCATCCCCGGCACCGTTTCCCACTCGAGCAGGGCGTCGGTCGTGAGTGAGACGACGCTCACCCAGGTGGTGTTCTCGGCGCGGTGGAGCACGACCAGCCGTGCGCGTCGGTCGGGAACCGCGCTGGTGGCTGTGAACTCGGCGACGGCGCTCCGGGGCGGCTCGACCAGCTCGATCGAAGTGAACCGCCACCCGTCGGCGACGCCGCGCTCGCGGGCGAGGATGGCGACGGCGGAGGTGAACTCAGCGGCGGAGAGCGGGTCGAGCGGATGGAAAGTCATCGAGGGGCCTCTGTTCTCGTTGGCGGTGGTCGAGCCTGTCGAGACCCGTGTTTATTCCAGCGCGCTCATCACGTGCTTGATCCGGGTGTAGTCCTCGACGCCGTACATCGACAGGTCTTTGCCGTATCCGGACTGCTTGAAACCGCCGTGTGGCATCTCGGCGGTCAGCAGGAGGTGGGTGTTGATCCACACCGCGCCGAAGTCGAGGTCGCGGGAGACCCGCATGGCCGTGGCGTGGTCGAGGGTCCACACGCTGGAGGCGAGCGCGTAGTTGACATCGTTCGCGAGCGTGACCGCGTGCTCCTCCGACTTGAAGGGCTGCACCGTGATCACCGGGCCGAACGTTTCCTCCTGCACGATCGCATCCGTTTGGCGCACCTGCGTGACGACTGTGGGCTCGAAAAAGAAGCCCTCGGTGCCGACCTGGTGTCCGCCGGTGGCAATGACAGCGTGGTCGGGCAGGGCCGCGACCTTGCGCAAGACGTCGCCGAAATGGTTGACGTTGTTGAGCGGCCCGAAGTAGTTGTCGGCGTCGTCGGCCGACCCGGTAGTGCGGCTGCGGGCCTCGGCGACGAGTGCGTCGACGAACTCGTCATGGATGGACTCGTGCACGAGCACTCGCGTGATGGCCGTGCAGTCCTGCCCGGCGTTATAGAAGGAGAAGTCGGCGATGGCGGCGGCGGTCACGCTGACGTCGACGCCGGCGAAGACCAGGGCCGGCGCCTTGCCGCCGAGCTCGAGATGTGCCCGCTTGAGCGTCTTCGCGGCGCCGGCGGCGACGGCCATACCGGCCCGCACGCTGCCAGTGATCGAGACCAGGCCGGGTACCGGATGCTCGACGATCGCGGCCCCGGTGCCGCCGTTGCCGAGCACGATGTTCATCACGCCGTCGGGGAGGATGCCCTGGCTGATCCGGGCGAGTTCGAGGGTCGACTCCGGGGTGGTGTCGCTGGGCTTGAGCACGAGGGTGTTGCCGGCCGCCAGCGCGGGGCCGATCTTCCAGATGGCCATCAGGAAGGGGAAGTTCCACGGGGTGACCTGCCCGACCACGCCGATCGGTTCGCGGCGTACCCAGGAAGTCATGCCGGGCAGATATTCACCGGCGGACTTGCCCTCGAGCAGTCGGGCGGCACCGGCGAAGAAGCGGAGCTGATCGGCGCCGGCCGCGACCTCGTCAACGGCGATCGTGGCGCGAGGCTGGCCCGTGTTGCGGTGCTGGGCCTCCACGATGGCGTCGCTCTCGGCGTCGATCGCGTCGGCGAGGCGAAGCAGCGCGCGCTGCCGCTCGGCGGGAGTGGTGCGGCCCCAGGTGCCGAAGGCGGTCTTCGCGGCGGTCATCGCGTCGTCGACGTCGGCCGCGGTGGAGATCGGGGCCCGGGCAACCCGGCGTCCCGTTGTGGGATCGACGATGTCGAGCAGCTCGGTGCCGGAGGGAGTGACAAAGTGGCCGTTGATGAAGTTTTTAAGGGTGGGGGTGGCCACGGGTCTGATCCTCTGCGCTGAGTGTAGAAACGGGTCTTTTGTTCGGTAAGTATGGCATCCGACGGAGGAATTCGGATACCCGGACGAAAACTGGGTCGTGATGGGGCCGCCGCCGTAGCACCGCCGAGTTGTCTCCGGACCGCTGGCGCGTTTTCTCGATGTCCCCTAAACTTGAGTCCAACAGGCTCAGCTTTTTGCCGACCTGCGGCGCGAGCGGCCGGCCCGAGAGAGGATCTTCCGATGCAAGCAGGTCAGCAACCGCCCCAGGAAGAAGCGAAGACGGCGTTGGAGCAGTACGGCGTCAACCTCACCGAGATCGCCCGGACCGGCAAGCTTGACCCGGTGATCGGGCGGGACGCGGAGATTCGGCGGGTCAGTCAGGTGCTCACCCGCCGCACCAAGAACAACCCGGTGCTGATCGGTGAACCCGGCGTGGGCAAGACCGCCGTTGTGGAGGGACTGGCCCAGCGCATCGTGGCCGGCGATGTGGCCGACTCCCTCAAGGGCAAGCAGCTGGTCTCCCTCGACCTGGCGGCCCTGGTGGCGGGGGCCAAGTACCGCGGCGAGTTCGAGGAGCGGCTCAAGGCCGTGCTCAAGGAAATCAACGACGCGCAGGGGCAGATCATTACCTTCGTCGACGAGCTGCACACCCTGATGGGTGCCGGCGGCGGCGAAGGGTCCGTGGCGGCCTCCAACATGCTCAAGCCCATGCTCGCCCGCGGCGAGTTGCGCCTGATCGGTGCGACCACTCTCAACGAGTACCGCGAATTCATCGAGAAGGATGCCGCCCTCGAGCGCCGGTTCCAACCGGTGCTGGTCGACGAGCCCAGTGCGGAAGACACCGTGGCCATCCTGCGCGGGCTCAAGGAGCGCTACGAGGCCCACCATAAGGTGTCGATCGCGGACTCGGCGCTGGTGGCCGCGGCCTCCCTCTCCAACCGGTACATCACCGCCCGCCAGCTGCCGGACAAGGCCATCGACCTGATCGACGAGGCGGCCAGCCGGCTGCGGATGGAGATCGACTCCGCTCCCGTGGAAATCGACGAACTGCGTCGCAGGGTGCAGAGGCTGGAGTTGGAAGAGCTCGCGCTGAAAAAAGAGAAGGACGACGCCTCTAAGGCTCGCCTGGGGAAGTTGCGTGCTGACCTTGCCGAATACACGGTGGCCCTTGCTGAACTGCAGGACCGCTGGGACAAGGAGCGTTCCTCGCTCAACCGGATCGGCGATCTGAGGAAGCGCTTGGTGAGCACCCGCAGCCAGGCCGAGGTGGCCGAGCGCGAGGGCAACCTGGAGAAGGCTTCTAGGCTGCTGTACGGCGACATCCCGGTGATCGAACGGGAACTCGCCGAAGCGGAGCAGACCGAGCAGGATGGGCCGCGGATGGTCGGTGACCAGGTCACCGCGGAGGACATCGCCGCCGTGGTCGCGATGTGGACCGGCATTCCGGTAGGGCGGCTGCTGCAGGGCGAGACGGAGAAGCTGCTGAACCTCGAGGGTGAGCTCGGGCACCGCCTGGTCGGGCAGAAGCAGGCCGTGCGCGCGGTCGCCGACGCCGTGCGCCGCAGCCGGGCCGGCATCTCCGACCCGGACCGGCCGACCGGTTCGTTCCTCTTCCTCGGGCCGACCGGCGTGGGCAAGACGGAGCTGGCGAAGGCGCTCGCCGAGTTCCTCTTCGACGACGAAAAGGCGATGGTGCGCATCGACATGAGCGAGTACGGGGAAAAGTTTTCCGTGTCCCGTCTGGTCGGGGCACCTCCCGGCTATATCGGCTACGAGCAGGGCGGGCAGCTGACCGAGGCCGTGCGCCGCCGCCCGTATTCGGTGATTTTGTTCGACGAGGTTGAGAAGGCTCATCCGGAGGTCTTCGATGTCTTGCTGCAGGTGCTCGACGACGGCCGGCTCACGGATGGCCAGGGCCGCACCGTGGACTTCCGCAACACGATCCTGGTGCTGACCTCGAACCTCGGGTCGGCGTTCCTGATCGACCCGGTGCTCAGCCGGGACGAGAAGGAGGCGGCCGTGCAGGCACTCGTGCGCAAGACGTTCAAGCCCGAGTTCGTCAACCGTCTCGACGACATCGTCGTGTTCGAATCGCTGTCGATGGCGGAGCTCGGCCAGATCGTCGGGCTGCTCGTCGACCGGCTGGAGAAGCGGCTGATCGAGCGGCGGCTCGAGCTGGGCGTGACCCCGGATGCCCGCACGTGGCTGGCGGAACGCGGCTACGACCCGATCTACGGTGCGCGCCCGCTGAGGCGGCTGATGCAGACCGAGATCGACGACAGGTTGGCGACCGCGATCCTGTCGGGCGCCGTGCGGGACGGCGAGACGGTGCGGGTGGATCTGGCGCCGGACGGGGAATCGCTCAGCGTCGCATCCGCCCCGGTGCTGGTCGTGGACCCGGCCGACCTCGACGACGACGCGCTGCTGTAGCTCTGTCCGTCGCCGGATTTCGCGTCCAGCGGAATTCGGCGGGAATACGACGGAACGGGCCCCTGCCCCGGTGACGGTCAGGGGGCTGGCATAGGGTCGAAGCATGCGTGCAACAGTGATTTACGGGGAACGGGACATCCGCCTCGAAAAAGTATCCGATCCGATTCTCTCCACCGGCGGTGACGCCATCGTGCGCGTCGTCGCAGCCTGCGTCTGCGGCTCAGATCTCTGGCCCTACCGCGGCATCCAGCCCACCGAGGAGCCGAAACGAATCGGCCACGAGTTCGTCGGTATCGTCGAGGAAATCGGCGCCGACGTCAGCCGGGTCAAGGTCGGCGACTTCGTCATCGCGCCGTTCTACGACTGCGATAACACCTGCATCAACTGCCAGAACGGCACCAGCGCCTCCTGCCTGAACGGCGGCTGGTGGGGCTCGGACGACCAGCTCGGCGGCTTCGCCGACGGCGCCCAGGGCGAGAAAGTGCGCGTGCCGCACGCCGACGGGTCGCTCGTTGCGACGCCGACCCTGCCCACCGACGCCCAGGTTCCCGGTCTCCTGACCCTCGCCGACG
Organism: Cryobacterium sp. M23; assembly: GCF_002929655.1. Taxonomy (NCBI): domain Bacteria; kingdom Bacillati; phylum Actinomycetota; class Actinomycetes; order Micrococcales; family Microbacteriaceae; genus Cryobacterium; species Cryobacterium sp. M23. Next base: position 82,176 of record NZ_PJJV01000071.1, on the reverse strand, counting down.
TCATGGGCACCGGCCACCACGCCGCGGTCTCCGCCGGTGTGACCGCGGGCAGCACGGTCGTCGTCGTCGGCGACGGCGCGGTCGGCCTCTGCGCCATCATCGCGGCCAAGCGGCTCGGGGCCTCCCGGATCGTGGCCATGTCGCGTCACCCCGAACGGCAGCTCGTGGCCCGCGAGTTCGGCGCGACCGAGATCGTCGAGGAGCGCGGCGAGGCCGGCGTGGCCCGCATCCGTGAGCTGTTCGACGGCATCGGCGCGGACTGCGTGCTCGAGTGCGTCGGCACCAAGGAGTCGATGGAGCAGGCCATCGCGTCGGCCCGTCCCGGCGGAATGGTCGGCTACGTGGGCGTGCCCACCGGCGGACCGATCGAGGTTCGCCCGCTGTTCGGGCGGAACGTGGGCCTGAACGGCGGCGTCGCATCCGTGCGCGGCTACGTCGAAGAGTTGCTGCCGGAAGTGCTCTCGGGTGCTATCAACCCCGGCCGCGTGTTCGACCTGCAGCTGCCGCTGGCCGAGGTCGCCGAGGCCTACGCCGCCATGGACGAGCGCCGCGCCATCAAGGTGATGCTGCTCCCGTAGGCACGGAGATCACATGTGTCGGGACGGGAATCTCGACGGGCTCGATCACCGCGACTGGCAGGATCACCGCGACGGGCAGGATCACCGCGGCCGGCTTCGGCGCTTCCAGCAGTAGTCGACGGGCCGTGAGGCCGATGACGGCACTGTAGGTGGGGTAGGCAAAGCGCACCCGGGCCAGAGTGGCGACGTCGACGCCGGCGGCCATCGCCGTCGTCACGGATTGGATCACTTCGACCGCGTTCTCCCCGGTGGCATGGGCGCCGAGGATCAGCTCCCGCCGCCGGTCGGCGATCAGCTTGAGGAAGCCGGGTTCCCGGCCGTCGATCACAGCGCGGTCGAGTTCGGCGTAGGGCACTGTCGCGACGACGCAGTGCGGGTCGCGAGCCCTGGCCTCCTCCTCGGTGAAGCCCACGCCCGCGTAGTCGGGGTCGGTGAAACCGCCGGCCGGGAGCAGGTGGTGCGGCGTTCTGCGATTGGCGCCCAGCACCGCGTTCTCGGCCGCGGCCTCGCCCTCGAATTGGGCCGCCTGTACGAGCATGTCCCGGCCGTTCGCGTCGCCGACCGCGAAAATATGGGGCACGACACTGCGGAAGTACTGGTCCACCGGGATGGCGGAACGTTCGATAGTGATGCCAGCCCGGTCGAGCCCGAGGTCGTCGACATCCGCCGGCCAACCGGTGGACATAATGACGGCGTCGAAGGCGGAAGACTGTTCCGTTCCTTTTTCGCGCCAGGACAGGGTGAGGGTTCCGTCGGCGTCCTGCTCGATCGCCGTCACCGCTTCAATGCCCGTGTGCACGGCCACGCCCTGCTCGCGGAACGCCGCCGAGACCGTGGCGGAGATGTCGGAATCCGACGCCATCAGGATGCGCGGTGCCACATCGAGCACGGTCACGTCGGAGCCGAAGGAGCTGAACACCGTGACCAATTGGGCGCCGGTGTTTCCGGCGCCGATCACGGCCACCCGTCGGGGCAGCGACGGCAGCTTCAGAATGTCTTCCGGGACCGTCGCCAAGTGCGCCCCCGGCACGGCGAGTCGCCGAGAATGCCCGCCGACGCAGACCAGGAACGTGGCGGCGGTGAGGATGCGGCCGGTGTCCAGGACCACGGAATGCGGGTCGATGAATCGCGCCCGACCTTCCAGAACCAGTTCGACTCCGGCGGCCGCGAACCTCTCGGCCTCGCTCTTGATCGAGCGCACCTTGTTCACTCGCGACTGCACCCGGTCTCCCATGGTGGCCCAGTCGATGCCGGGGTCGTTGACTACGATTCCGTAGGTATCTGCCGCGCGCACCTCGCGCATCAAGCGCGCCGCTTTGGCGAGCACCCTCGTCGGCACGCACCCCGTGTTCACGCAGGTCCCGCCGAGCTGGTCGGCCTCCGCCACGGCGACCCGGGCTCCCAATTCGGCGGCACGGAGCGCCGCGGCCGTTCCCGCCGGCCCCGCGCCGATGACGACGACATCAAAGTGATTAGGGGTGTGTTCGGTCATCGTGGTCTCCACCGGTGTTCACTGCTGGGAGCAGCCGGGCGCGTTGCCGGGAAAAATAGTCGAGTTCTGTTTTTACCTGACGGGGCTGTGGAGTTACTGTGTCGGGGCGGGCTCTTGCTGCTGGTTGTTGACCAGTCGTTGACCAGTCGTTGACCAGGAGAAGCTCGATGAGAGGCTTGCGGGTGCGCGGGGCGGACTCGCGTTCGAGCAGCTCGGGGGAGAGCAGGGAGACGTCGCCGAGCACGCCGAGGGCGGTGATGGAGACGGTGGTCTGGTCCTCGGCGAGCCCGAAGGCCAGGGCGAGGGCGGTGCCGTCGAAGCCGCCGAGCTGGTGGGTGTGCAGTCCCTCGTGCCAAGCTTGGATCGTCAGATGGGCGACGGCCTGACCCAGGTCGTAGCGGGCCCACGGGTTCTCGCGGGTCACGTCGATCGGCAGGGTGGCGACGTTGACGATCAGCACGGAGGCGGCATCCGCCCACGCCTTGTTGAAGCCCATCAGCGTCTCATGGATCTTCGCGAAGCTGTCCGAGCCTCGGCGGGCGACGATGAAGCGGGCCGGCTGCATATTGCTGGCCGAGGGAGCCCAACGGGCGGCCTCGAGCACGGTGGTCAGAGTGGCTTCGTCGACGAGGGCCGTCGGGTAGAAGCCGCGGGGGCTCCAGCGCCCGGCGAGCACGGGGAGGAGGGGCGACGCCGTGTGGGCGGCGCGGCTGAGGGTGTTGGTGATGAAGTTCATAGGCCCATCTTTCGCCGGAGTCTGGCTGGGATGGCGGGGCAACGCTGACCCATCCACTCCAACGCGGGCGGCGGCACACTATTCCGCTACGACCAGCCGCTGCGGTATACGCATCGCCGAAGCATCTCACGAGCGGGTAAGCGTCGGAATGCGGCGTCGAAACCGACGCTCTACCCGCTCTCGCGGCTACTCCTTGATCAAGCCGGCTCGCACCTCGCGGCGCAGCACCTTGCCGATCAGCGACCGGGGCAGCTCGTCGACCTCCACGACGGTGCGGGGCACCTTGTAGGCGGAGAGCCGGGTGCGGCAATACGTGCGGATGGCGTCGACGTCGAGGGTGGCCCCCGCCGCCAACACGACGGCGGCGGCGACGTCTTCGCCGCCGTTCGCGCTCGGCAGCCCGACGACGGCGGCATCGGCGACATCCGGATGCGACAAAAGAGCGGCCTCGACCTCGGAGGGCGCCACATTGAAGCCGCCGGTGATGATGAGTTCCTTGATACGGTCGACGACCGTGACGAAGCCGTCGGAGGAGACGCGGACGATGTCGCCGGTGCGCAGCCAGCCTCCGTCGAGAAGCGTCTTGGCGGTCTCGGTCGGCTGGTCCCAGTAGCCGGAAGAGACCTGTGGGCCACGGATGAGTAGCTCACCTTCCTCTTCGATCCCGCGGTTCACGGTCGGGTCGTCCGGGTCCACCACGCGGATCTCGGTGCTCGGGAACGGCACGCCCACCGTGCCGGGGCGCCGGCTCGGGCCCATCGGGTTGCCGACGGCGATCGGCGAGGCCTCGGTCATGCCGTAGCCCTCGACCAACAGCCCGCCGGTGGCGGCCTCCCAGCGTTCCACGATCGACACCGGCAGGCTCATCGCGCCCGAGATGGCGTAACGGATGCTGCGCAGGCTTACATTCTTCGCCGTCGCCGCCATAACGAGCCGGTCGTAGATCGGCGGGACGGCCGGCATGAATGTGGGTGGGGTGCGCCGGGCCGCATCGAGCAGCAGTCCCTCGTCGAACTTGGGGAACAGCACGAGCCGGGCGCCGGTGGCCATCGCGAACGTCAGACAGAGGGTCAGGCCGTAGGCGTGGAACATGGGCAGGACCGCGTAGAAGACCTCCTCGCCAGGGCGCAGCCCCTGCACCCAGGCCTCGCCCTGCAGGGCGTTCGAGCGCAGGTTGAAGTGGCTGAGGATGGCACCCTTCGGGGTGCCGGTGGTGCCGCTGGTGTATTGGAGCGCGGCGGTGTCGGTGACCTTCGGGCGCGGGTGGCCGGGGCGCAGCTTGCGTGAGCCGACGATGCCGGACCAGGTGAAGGCATCCTTGCCCAGCGGGCCCGAGGTCAGGGCGTCTCGCGACTCGCGGGCTTTAGCGATCGGCAGCTTGAGCAGGAGCCGCTTGGCGAGCGGCATCGCTTCCGTCAGGTTCACCGCGATCACGGTGCGCAGGCCCAGGTCGGCGGGGAAATCGGTGACGGTCTGGTAGATCTTGTCCCAGACGATAGCGACGCGGGCGCCGTGGTCTTCGAACTGGTGTCGGAGTTCGCGTTCGGTGTAGAGCGGGTTGTGCTCGACGACGATCGCGCCCAGGCGTAGCACGGCGTAGAAAGCCACCACGTGCTGAGGGCAGTTCGGCAGCACAAGGGCCACCCGGTCGCCGGGTTTGACGCCGAGGCGCAGGAGGCCGTTTGCGGCCCGAGAGATCTGCTCGCCGAGCTCGGCGTAGGTGGTGGTGGCGCCGAAGAAATCGAGGGCCACGCTGGGGCCGAACCGGCGCGCCGAGGTCTCGATCATGTCGGAGAGCGTGTCGGTCGGTTCCTGGATGGTACTCGGAACGCCGGGGGCGTAGGAGCCGAGCCAGGGTTTATTCTCGAAGACGTTCATCGGGCGGCCAGTTCTCTGATCAGGGCCGCGACGAATGCGTCGATGTCGGCCTCCTCGGTGTCGAAGCCGCACATCCAGCGCACCTCGTTGGTCGCGGGGTCCCAATCGTAGAACCGGAAGTGCCCGCGCAGGCGATCGGCCACGCCGGGGGGCAGGATCGCGAAGATCGCGTTGGCCTGGGTGTTCTGGGTGAAGGACAAGCCCTCGATCTCGCCGGCGGCGATACCGGTCTCGAGGGCGTGGCGCATCCGTGTGGCCATGGCGTTGGCGTGGCCGGCGTTTCGCTGCCAGAGGTCGCCGCCGAGCAGCGCGATCAGCTGGGCCGAGATGAAGCGCATCTTCGAGGCCAGCTGCATGTTCAGTTTGCGCAGGTAGAGCAGGCCCGCGGATGCCTCAGGGTTCAGGACCACGACGCACTCGCCGTACATCATGCCGTTCTTGGTGCCGCCGAAGCTGAGCACGTCGACGCCGGCGTCACGGGTGAAGGTGCGGAACGGCAGGCCCAGCGAGGTGGCGGCGTTGGACAGGCGGGCGCCGTCCATGTGCAGCTTCATGCCGTGGGCGTGTGCGTGGTCGGCGATGGCCCGCACCTCGTCGACCGTGTACGCGGTGCCGAGCTCGGTGGTCTGGGTGATCGACACCACGAGCGGTTGGGCGCGGTGTTCGTCGCCCCAGCCCCAGGCCTGCTGATCGATCAGTGCGGGGGTGAGTTTGCCGTCGAGGGTGTCGACGGTGAGGAGCTTGATGCCGGCCACCTTTTCGGGGGCGCCCGCCTCATCCGTGTTGATATGAGCGGTGGATGCGCAGATCACGGCGCCCCAGCGCGGCAGCATCGACTGCAGGCCGATCACATTGGCGCCGGTGCCGTTGAAGACCGGGAAGGCTTCGACGCCCGCGCCGAAGTGTTCGGTGAAGACCTGCTGCAGCCGGGCAGTGTAGACGTCTTCGCCGTAGGCGATCTGGTGCGCGCCGTTGGCGGCGACGATCGCCTCGAGAATCTCGGGGTGCACCCCCGAGTAGTTGTCGGAGGCGAACCCGCGCGAAGAAAGGTCATGGAGTTGAGTCACCCCTCCATCTTCGCGCATCCGTCTGCTCCGCTTCTGTGCGCTCGGTGTGCGAATTTGACGGAGATTTTGCGTTGAAACGGTGATTTCGGGCCGAAACCGGCCCGTGGGAGCAAAATCACCGTCGAATTGGTTCGGGGCCGGGTTCGGGTTCGGGGCCGGGATCGGGCTGGCGGGGCGGCAGGTCAGCCGCGCAGAGCCTGGCGCAACGTAACGCGGGCGCCCATCCGCAGCAGGGAGTTCGAGTAGATGCGGGAGCCCAGCAGGATGACCACGGCCGTCGAGGCGAGCAGGATGGCCAGCGAGAGCAGCGGCTCCCACCAGGCGGCCGTGCCGAGGAAGATGCGCATCGGCATGCCGACCGGGGCCGAGAACGGGATGTAGGACATGACGGCGAGCACGGTGGGGTTGTCGTTGAAGAAGATCACCAGAAAATAGGGAATCATCACGAGGAACAGCACGGGCGAGGTGGCCGAGCCCACGTCTTCCTGGCGGGAGACCATCGACGCGGTCGCGGCGAACAGCGCCGCAAGCATGACGAAGCCGAACGCGAAGAACACGGCGAACCAGACGATCGACGGCCCCACGGTGCCCAGCAACCCGAACTGGCCGGTCGTGGCCATGCCGATCGCCACCAGCAGGCCGATCGCCACGATCTGCCCGAAGGCCATGATGCTGTTGCCCACCACCTTGCCGCCGAGCAGGGCGCGCACCGGGATGGTGGTCATCAGGATCTCGACGACCCGGGTCTGCTTCTCCTCGACGACGCTCTGCGCGATGGTCGAGCCGAACGTGATCGCCGACATGAAGAAGACCAGCCCGAAGCCCAGGGAGACGAGGTAGACCAGGCCACCGCTCTGCCGCGATGTCGGCTCGAGCAGGCTCACCGCGGGGGTGACGCTCAGGGCCGCGAGCACACCCACCGGCGGGGAGTCGAGGGCGATGACGCGCACGCCGAGCAGGGCATCCGCCCGGGTGGACGGAACGACCGCCGCGGAGACGGTGCCGTCCCGCACCAGGGACTCGGCAGCGCCGACGTCATCGGCCTTCACCATCGTGAACGACTCGGTCTGCTCGACGACCTGAGCGGCGGACCCCACGACGGCCACCTTCGGCATGGTCAGGTTCTGACTCGCAATGCTGCCGGCGACGACGGAACCGATCGAGATGAGCAGCAGGATGCCGGTCGAGATCAGGAAGGCCTTGCTGCGCAGCCGGGCCATGATCTCGCGGGTCGCGACAAGCCACACACTCCGGGCGAAGCTCGGCGCCGGATACCGGGGGCGAACCTGCGGGCGTCCGATGTTCGGCGTGCCGGCGCGGTCGTTCCAGATGGTGCTCACTGCACGATCTCCTTGAAGATGGTGGCGAGGCTGGGCCGCTGCTGGCTGAACTGTGTCACCGGGGCCCGGGTGAGGGCCTGGCGCAGAACGGACTGGCTGGCGGCATCCGTTTCGGCTTCGAACACGGCGACACCCCCGGAGAGGTCGAGCACGGAGATGCCGGGCACGGCGTGGATCCACTCAGCGTCGGCCGCGGTGCGCAATTCGAACCGGGGGCTGCTGTGCTGCTCGCGCAGCCGCTCTCGGGGGCCGTTGGCCCGGATCTCGCCGTCGGCGATGATGACGACGTCGTCGCAGAGGCGCTCGACGATGTCGAGCTGGTGCGAGGAGAACAGCACCGGCGCGCCCTGGGCGGCGAAGCCGGAAAGCACGCTCATGACCACTTCCACCGCGAGCGGGTCAAGGCCGGAGAACGGCTCGTCGAGCACGAGGAACTCCGGGTCGTGCACGAGCGCGGCCGCGATCTGGGCGCGCTGCTGGTTGCCGAGCGAGAGAGACTGCACCAGGTCACCGGCCCGCTCGCCGAGGCCGAGCCGGTCGAGCAACTCGGCGGTGTTGCGGCGGGCGGATGCCGGGCCCAACCCGTGCAGGCGGGCCAGGTAGACGAGATGCTCGCCCACCTTCATCTTCGGGTAGAGGCCGCGCTCCTCCGGCATGTAGCCGAAGCGGCGGCGGTCGTCGCTGGTCAGCGGAACGCCGTCTTGCAGCACGGTGCCGGAGTCGGCCGACAGCACCCCCAGGATGATCCGCATGGTGGTTGTCTTGCCGGCGCCGTTCGCGCCGACGAAGCCGGTAAGGCGTCCGCTCTCGACGCCGAAACTCACGTCGGTCAGCACCTGCCGGGTGCCATAACGCTTGTTTATGGTCCTGATGTCGAGCATGCCCACCCCTCTGTAGCCTGGTTCCACGCTAGCGCGCCGCGGGGTGCCGCCGTCGGGTTCAGGGGGCCAAAAGCACGCGAGAAGTGTTGACGGATGCCGCCGACGCGTCCCACAGGCCGACCACCGCGGTCGCAAGTTCGGTTTCCAGCCCGGCGAGGGCACGCACGACGAAGATGACCGCCGCGGCATCCGTGCCTGCTTTCGCGAAGCCCTGGCCGACCGCGCGGGTCCAGGTTTCGGCGGCGGCCTTCGCGGCGGCGTAGTTCGCGCCGCCCGGGGCCGGCTTGTCGACCGACACCGACGACACGATCGCCAGGCGCCCGGCCGGCGAGGCCAGCAGGTCGTCGTTGAACGCGCGGGTGGTGTTGCGCAGCGTGGCGACGACGTGCGCGTGCAGGAAATCCCAGTCCCCGTCGGACTGGCCGGCCAGCCCGCCGCCGCCGCGCCAGCCGCCGACCAGGTGGATCAGGCCGTCGATCGGACCGTGCTCGCCGTGCACGGCGTCGGCCAGGGCCGTGACCTGGGCGAAGTCGCCGAGGTCGCAGACATAGGTTGCGGCACCGGGAACCTCGGCGCGGAAGCCGTGCAGGCGCTCGGCGTTGGTGCCGACCGCGATCACGTGCGCGCCGGCATCCGTCAGCGCGGTGGCCACGGCGCGGCCGGCCGCGCTGGTCGCACCGGCGATGAGCACGGTGCGACCAGCGACGGCCCTGCCTGCGGTATCAGTCACGCCCGGTGAGCCCGGCCGTCGACTCGATCACGGGCTTCATCTTCTTGTCGAGCGCCTCGAAGAACATCGACAGCGGGAACTCGTCGTCCAGAACGAGGTCGGTGTAGCCCTTCGGTGCGCCGGCAAGCACGTCCAGCGGCAGGCCGCGAGCCCACTGCGACGCCGGGTTCGGCGTGAGCGTCTCCGCGATCATGTCGTAGGCGGCCAGCCAGTGGGCCTTCTTCGGCCGGTCGATCGACGCCCAGTAGAGGTCGTCGATTCGCTTGCCCAGCGCGATGACCACGTCGGGCACGGCTTCCCAGTCGAAGGTGAGCCGGGTGTCGGTCCAGTGCAGCACGTGGTGCTGGTGCATCCACGCGAAGAGCAGCTGCCCGCCCAGCCCGTCGTAGTTCCGCACCCGGGTGCCGCTGATCGAGAATCGGAAGATCCGGTCGAAGATCACGGCGTACTGCACGAGTTTCGCGTGCCGGCGCGCTTCCGGGCTGGCGTTCTCGTCGCGTTCGATCGTGACCGATTCGCGGAACGCGGTCAGGTCGCAGCGCAGTTCCTCCAGGGAGTAGAGGAAGAACGGCATTCGCTGCTTGATCATGAACGGGTCGAACGGAAGGTCGCCGCGCATGTGCGTGCGGTCGTGGATGAGGTCCCACATGACGAAGGTTTCCTCGGTCAGGTGCTGGTCGTCGAGCAGCGCCGCCGCATCGGCAGGCAGTTCGAGACGCGTGATCTCGGCGGCCGCGCGCACGACCCGGCGGAACCGGGCAGCTTCGCGGTCGGCGAAGATCGCACCCCAGGTGAAGGAGGGGATCTGGCGCATGGCGACGGTCTCGGGGAATAAAACGGCCGAGTTGGTGTCGTAGCCGGGCGTGAAATCGAGGAAACGGATCGGCACGAACAGCTTGTTCGTGTACTCCTGCTCGAGCTCGTCGATGAATTCCGGCCAGATCACCTCGATCAGCACGGCCTCGACAAAGCGGTTCGCGCTGCCGTTCTGCGTGTACATCGGGAACACGACCAGGTGACGGATGCCGTCGGCCCGCTGCTGCTGCGGCTGGAACGCCATCAGGGAGTCGAAGAAATCCGGCACGCCGAAGCCCTCGGTGCTCCAGCGGGTGAAGTCCCGGTTCACGGCCGCGAGGTAGGCGGCGTCGTGCGGGAACAGCGGGGCGAGCTCGTCGATGGCGGCGGCGATCACATCGACGTGCGCCGCTGCATCCGCGTGGGCGGCGGCGACGGGGATGGAGCCGTCCTGCGCCTGGCTGGCCTGCAGCGAGGTGGCCGCGGACTTGAGCCGGAGCCAGGCCGGGCTTGTGGCCGGGTTGGCGGCGGCGGCGGTGACGGCATCCTCGAGAACCTCGGGCTCACCGACCAGTGCATCGTGCGCAACGTAATTCGACATGGGAACCTCCGTTCTTCGTGAGTGCCGCGGTCGCGGCGGGGTCGTTCGTGGTGGTGCTGGGTGGTGCCGGTGGTGCCATTTGGCGCCACGGTCCAGAGTAGCGGGAGGGTGCGGGCGTTTTCTTGCCATATCTCGCAACGAATCGCCGTGTTCCGACCCTCCGGTCGTCGAAAGCCCCCGTTCCGGTTGAAAGTGCGCGTTGTTCCGGTCACTCTCCGAGAATCGCCCATTGTGCCGAGCGCCCCCTTCCGGCGGCGATTGTGTGCGCACACGGCGCTTTCGGTCTCAGCGGCGCGAGAGGGCGGTGCACGAGCACCGGCTGGCCGGGTCTCGACAGGCTCGACCACCGGATGGCTCGACCGCGGGGGTGGCCTGCGCTATCGTCGAGGCGACCATGCAGCGACCATGCAGCGAGGAGCGCCGCCGATGAACTTTGCCGAGGTGATCTCGGCGGTCGTGCGGATCGTCGAGGCGGCCGGTGCAGCCATCATGGTGCTCGGCGGCGCGGCCGCGATGATCACTGCGGTGCCGACCGCGCTGCGGGCCGACACCCGGCAGCGGGCCTATGAGAAGTTGCGTCGCAATCTGGGCCGGGCCATCCTGCTCGGGCTCGAAGTGCTGATCATCGCCGATATCATCCGCACGATTCTGGTGGATCCGACCCCGCAGAGCGTGCTGGTGCTCGGCGCGATCGTGGTGATCCGGGTGCTGCTCAGCTTCTCGCTTGAGGTGGAGATGGACGGCATCTGGCCCTGGTCCCGCTGGCGCCTCGCCGCGACCAAGGGCGGCACGCCGAACCTCAAGTAGCGCTCGAAACGACACGTTCGAGGGGTGGGCGCCGCCGCGCACCCCTTAAACCTGACGGTTCACCGAACGGCGTCGGGCGCGTCGGGGGCATCGTTAGTCGACTGGGCCGGCGGAGAGACGGCCCGCAACCGCCAGAGCGACGTCACTTCCTTCGACCGGGCGGCGTGCAGGGGATCGGACGCGTCGGCGGCGCGGCCGTGCACGGGTTTGGCGTCCAGGCGGGCGACGACCTCGAGGCCCGCGTCCTCGATCAGGTCGAGGAGTTCGCCGCGGGAGCGCAACCCGAGGTGCTCGGCGATGTCGGAGAGCACGAGCCAGCCCTCCCCGGCCGCCTGGAGGTGGTCGGCCAGCCCGGCCAGGAAGCCCCGCAACATCCGGCTGTCGGGGTCGTAGACGGCGAAGTCGGTGGCGGTGACGGCGGACGCGGGAATCCACGGCGGGTTGCAGACCACGAGGTCGGCGCGGCCGGCGGGGAACAGATCGGCCTTGATGATCTCGACCGCACCGGCCAGCCCGAGCCGCCCGATGTTCGCGCGCGCGCAGGTCAGCGCCCGTGGCTCCTGGTCGGTGCCGACCACGTGACGGATGCCGCGTCGCGCCAGCACCGCAGCGAGCACCCCGGTGCCCGTGCCGATGTCGAACGCGGTGGCGGCCCCGGCGATCGAGCCGGCCTCAGCCGCAGAACCTCCGGCCCAGGCTGCCGGCAGCGGGGCCGTGTTCACCAGGTCGAGGTATTCGCCGCGCACGGGCGAGAACACCCCGTAGTGCGGGTGGATGCGGGCGCCGAGCGCGGGCACGTCGACCCCGGTCGTGCGCCACTCGTGCGCCCCGATGACGCCGAGGAGCTCGCGCAGAGCGGTGACCGAGGCATCCGTCGCCGGGCCGTAGGTCTCGGTGCAGGCCTGGCGCACGTCGGGCGCGCGGCGGAGCGGAACGGTGTAGTCGGCGTCGAGCGGCACGAGCACCAGGCCGAGCAGCCGGGAGCGGCGCAGCGCCTCGGAGCGGTAGTGCCGGAAAGCGGCGGCCAGGTCGGTGGCGGGCGCGTGCCGGCCGTGGTCGATGCGGCGGGCGAGGGCGCTGAGCAACTGGCGGGCACCCAGGAAATCGCCGCGCCAGAGCATGCCGGTGCCAGCCTTCGTGTGGCGGTAGGCGGCATCCCCGGTCATCGTGTCGTCGGCGATGACGACGCGTTCCGGCGGCGCCCAACCGCTCTCCGAGTGCCAGAGGGCCGACCGGGTCCGCCCGGCCTCCGCCCAGGTGATGCGGGCGGGCGCGGTCGCCGTGTTCGTGCTGGTCATGGGTTCCATCTTTGCGCGGGTGGGGTGGGGTGGGGTGGGCGTGCCGGGGCCGGCGGGAGAGCGCGGGGTGCGGCCCGATCAACGCAGCGCGGGCATGACCTCGCGTTCGAAGAGTTCCAGACCCGAGCGGTCGTAGGCGGCCTCCGGGAAGTAGTGGATGGCGTAGCCGAGGCCGCGTGCCTTCATGCCGTTCAGGCGCTCGACGACCTGTTCCGGTGTGCCGACGCCCTGCGCCTCGCCGCTGCGGTACTCGGCCATGAATGCCGCCGCGCCCTCCGAACCGAGGTAGGGGGTGACCCGGGCCTCGATGGCGTCGAGACGGTCGGCGACCTCGGCCTCCGTCGCCGCGATCACGGTGTTGTAGTTCGCCGAGCGGGTGATCGCGCCGAAATCGGTGCCTTCCGCCATGCAGTGCGCCTCGAGCAACTCGCTCTTGTGCGAGAAGCCCTCGGGGGAGCCGTCGAAGTTCGTGTAGTTCGCGTACTTCGCCGCGATCTTGAGGGTGACCTTCTCGCCGCCGCCGGCGATCCAGACCGGGATGCCTCCGTCCTGCAGTGGTAGCGGCCGCACGATGGCGCCGTCCACCTGGTAATGCTGTCCGTCGAGGGTGGCCTTACCGGTGGCCCAGGCCTGGCGCATGATCTGCACGCCCTCGTCGAGGCGTGCGAGGCGCTCGCCGGCGCGCGGGAAGCCATAGCCGTAAGCGCGCCATTCGTGCTCGTACCAGCCGGCGCCGATGCCCATTTCGACGCGTCCGCCGGAGATGATGTCGATGGTCGAGGCGACCTTCGCGAGGTAGGCCGGGTTGCGGTAGCTGATGCAGGTGCACATCTGGCCGAGGCGCACCCGTGTCGTGGTGGCGGCGAACGCGCTCATCAGCGTCCAGGCTTCGTGGGTGGCCTCCTCGCTCGGCACCGGCACGGTGTGGAAGTGGTCGTACACCCAGATCGACTCCCACTCGCCGGCGTCGGCGTGCGCGGCGAGGCCGCTCATGGTCGCCCACTGTTCGACGGGATCGATGTCGACCAGGTCGTGGCGCCAGCCCTGAGGTATGAAGAGTCCGAATCGCATGGTTTCGAGCCTACGCGGGGGTTGCGGATGCTGCGTCCTGCGCCCTGCAGTTGCAGCTGGTGCCCGGGACCGGGAAGATCAACACCATGAAGTTCGTTCTGGCCCCCGACTCGTTCAAGGAATCCATGTCGGCCGCCGAGGCCGCCACGGCCCTGGAGCGCGGCATCCGTTCCGTCTTCCCCGGCGCCGAGTGCGTGCGGGTGCCGATGGCCGACGGCGGCGAGGGCACCGTGAACGCGATGGTTGCCGCCTGTGGCGGCGAGATCGTGGAGACCGAGGTTCAGGATGCCCGCGGACGCCCGGTACTGGCCGCCTACGGCTATGTGGCCGCCGAGCAGCTGGCGATCATCGAGGTTGCGGCGTCGGCCGGCATCCATCTCGTCGCCGCAGCCGACCGGGACGCGCGCACCGCCAGCACGTACGGCGTCGGGCAGCTCATCACCGACGCGCTGGACCGCGGTGCGAGCCGGTTCGTGATCGGGCTGGGCGGCTCGGTGACCAACGACGGAGGGGCTGGCATGCTTCACGCCCTCGGCGCTCGTCTGTTCGATTCCGCCGAACGTGACCTGAACTGCGGGGGAGCGGCGCTTGCGCGGCTCTGCCGGATCGACCTGGAAGGACTCGACCCGCGGGCGCGGTCCGCGTCGTTCGAGATCGCGAGCGATGTCGCCAATCCGCTGCTCGGTCCGGGCGGCGCCACCGCCGTCTTCGGCCCGCAGAAAGGCGCCGATCCGCAGGCCGTGCGGGACCTCGAGGAGGCCCTCACGGTCTTCGCGTGGGTGCTGACCGCGGATTCCGGGCGTTCCGTGGCGGAGCTGCCCGGCGCCGGCGCGGCCGGCGGGCTCGGCGCGGCCTTCCTCGCCTGCTTCGACTCCCGCATGCGGCGGGGCGTCGAGGTGGTGATGGAGGCCGCCCTCCTCGAGCGTCGCCTGAGCGGGGCCGACTTCGTTTTCACCGGCGAGGGCAGCATCGACGGGCAGACCCTGCACGGCAAGACCCCGCTCGGCGTGGCCGAGGCTGCCGCGCGCAACGGTGTGCCCGTGATCGCGTTCGCGGGCCGGGTAGGACCCGGGTCCGAGGTGCTCTATGACCAGGGCTTCGCCGCGCTGGTGCCGATCGTTCAGGAGGTCAGCGACCTCCCGCAGGCACTGACGGATGGCCCGGCGAACCTCGAACGGGCCGCCGCCACGGTGTGCCGTATCCTCGCCCTCGGGCTGTCGGCCGGGGCGGCCCGCGGGGCGCAGACAAGCTAGGCGACGGGAGCCGGAACGTCACGAACGGCTCGAGATCACACGCCCGAGATCACACGCTCGAGATCGTCAGGTACCGCCCTCATTCGCGAGGGTGAGGGCGGCTGCCAGCGCGGTGACGGAGTCGAGGTAGCGGCCGCCGAACAGCACGGGACGCCCCCGGGCGTCGAAACGGTAGACCAACGGCTGTCCGGTGGGCAGGTTCAGGTCGCGGATCTGCCCGTCGGACAGGCCGTCGATCACCGCGCACAGAGCCCGCAGGGATATGCCGTGGGCCACCACGAGCACGGTCTCGCCGCGGGCGAGAAGCGGGTCGACGCGCTCGGTGAGGAAGGCATCCACTCGGGTGATGACGTCGCTGAGCGCCTCGGTGCGGTTCAGTGCGGCCGCCGGCAGCGCGCGGAACAGGGCGGTGTCGGCGAACTCGTCGTAGAGCAGGTCGCCCATGGCGGGCGGGGCCTCGGCGACCGAGCGGCGCCAGGCCACGAACTGTTCCTCGCCGAACTCGGCGCACATCGTCTGTGGAACGGCCGGTCAGCGCGCCGTAATTGTGTTCGTTCAGTCGCCAGTCGGCGCCGCAGCCGACCGGCGGGCGGGCTAGACCGGCGGCGACGATCGCGGCGGTCTGCCGGGCGCGCGTCAGCGTCGAGGTGAACAGGGTGACAGGTGCTGCAGCGGGTGCTGGTGCCGTGATCATGGCCGGAGAGCCGGTGCCGGTGCCGGTGGTCGGTGGCCGTTCGCCCGGCAGCGCAAGGTTGAGGAGGACGGTGGCCGTGTGCGCCTCGCGGATCCCCTGATCCGACAGCGGCGCATCCAGAACGCCCGTGAACAGCCCGGCGGCGTTCGCGGTGCTCTGGCCGTGCCGCAGCACGATCAACACCCCCGTTTCACGAACGGTGACAGGCCCAGTTCGAGTCTCAGCCGGCGGATGCCTCAGCCGTCGCGGATCTTCCGCCGCGAATCCTCAGGCTACAGCCCCGCAGTGACCACTGCCCGGCGGGGAGTGGCCGGGTTGAGCGGGAGCGACTCTCGCGGGAGGGGGTGGGCTCAGAAGCCGAAATCGCCGCCGCCGAAATCGCCGCCGCCGGAGTCGCCGCCGGAACCCGCGTCGCCGCCGGAATCGCCGCCGGAATCGCCGCCGGAATCGCCGGCGGAGTCGCCGGAACCGGAGTCGGCGCCCGAGGCATCCGCGCCGCCGGAGTCCATGGGCAGGAAGGCGCTCATCAGCGTCGACGCGATGACATAGCCCGCCACGGTGCCGAGCAGGGAGCTGCCGACCATGCTGCCGAAGCTCGGCCCGCCCTGGCCCTGGTTGCCGAAGGCGCGGGTGAGGGTGCCGGGCTGGCGCAGCTCCGCCCGGGTGGCCACCTGGGCCAGTGTTGCCGGTTCGGCGTTCGCCGGGCGCTCGCTGGCGTTGGCGTTCTCGCTCAGCTGGCGGAACAGCAGGTCGCGTTGCTCATCGTTCAGTTTGCTGAAGGCCTCCGCGTGCACCTGCTCGATCGTCTCGGGCGGTGCCGTGCGCAGTAGGTACTGATAGCGATCGACGGCGATCTCGTCGTCGGTGCGCTGCGGTGCGGCCGCGCGTCGCTGCTGTTCCGGCTGCTGGGGCTCGGTTCCGAAGAGGCGGTCGAAGAATCCCATGGTGTGCTCCTCTGGCTCGGGTGGTCTGGGGCGTTGGTCCCTACGATTCCACCCGTCGCTGGGTAGGTGCTGGAACCGTGCGCTCAGCGCTGCCGCGCGGCCGCCACGATCACGGCGATGCGGCCCGGAACCGAGTCGTCCTGGAGCGCAGTCACGTCGCCGAGCGCACGACCGGCCACGATATCGCCGAGGAGGCGGCGCATGATCTTGCCCGAGCGGGTCTTGGGCAGGTCAGGCACAACGAACACCTCCTGCGGCCGGGCGACGACCCCGATGGCCTGTGTGACGTGCGCGCGCAGCAGCGGCTCGAGGGTGCCGCGGGCGGCCAGCCAGACCGCGGGGTCGCCCAGGTTGCCGCGCTCGCCGGAACCGCTGGTGGGGCGCGGTGCCGCGGCCGGGATCACGAAGGCCGCGATGGCCTCGCCTGTTCTCGCATCCGTCACGCCGACGACGCCGGCCTCGCCGACCAGCGGATGTGCGACGAGCGCCGACTCTATCTCGATCGTCGACAAGCGGTGCCCGGACACGTTGATGACGTCGTCGACGCGGCCGAGGAGCCAGATGTCGCCGTCGTCGTCGTATTTCGCGCCGTCGCCGGAGAAGAAGAAGCCCTGCTTCGCGAACCGGGCCCAGTAGGAGTCGCGGTAGCGCTCGGGGTCGCCCCAGACGGTGCGGGCCATGCCTGGCCAGGCGCCCTCGATCACGAGGTAGCCGCCGGAGCCGAACGGCACCGGCCGGCCGTGGTCGTCGACGACGTGGGTCGTCAGGCCCGGCAGGGCGCGCAGGGCCGAACCGGGCTTGAGCGTGCTGACGCCCGGTAGCGGCGCCATCACGGCGGCGCCGGTCTCAGACTGCCACCAGGTGTCTACAATGGGGGCGCTGCCGGCGCCGATGTTCTCGCGGAACCACACCCAGGCCTCCGGGTTGATGGCCTCGCCGACCGACCCGAGCAGACGGATGCTGGACAGGTCGAACTCGCTCGGCAGCCCTTCCGGGAACCACGTCATCAACGTGCGGATGAGTGTTGGCGCCGTGTAATAGGTGGTCACCCCGTAGCGCTCGATGATCTCGAGGTGCCGGCCCGGATGCGGGGTGTTCGGCGTTCCCTCGTAGATCACCGAGGTGGTGCCGTTGGAGAGCGGCCCGTAGTGCACATAGCTGTGAGCGGTAATCCAGGCCAGGTCGGCCGTGCACCAGTGCACGTCGTCGTCCTTGACGTCGAAGACGGCCCAGTGGCTCCAGGAGGTGTGCGTGAGGTACCCGCCGCTGGTGTGCACGAGCCCCTTCGGAGTACCCGTCGTGCCCGAGGTGTAGATGATGAACAGCGGGGTCTCCGCGTCGAAGTACGCGGGTTCGTGCACGGGGGAGGCGAGGTCGACGCTGTCGTGCCACCAGACACCCCGGCCCGGCGTGAAGGGGATGTCGGGGGTCAGGTCGCCGGTGCGGCGCACCACGAGCACGTGCTCGATCGAGTCCACGCCCGCGACGGCCTCGTCGGCCGCGGCCTTGACCGGCACGGCCTGACCCCGGCGGAACTGGCCGTCGGTGGTCACGAGCAGCTTCGCGCCGGTGTCCTCGACCCGGAACCGCAGCGCCTCGGCGGAGAAGCCGCCGAAGACGAGCGAGTGCACGGCGCCGAGGCGCGCGATGGCGAGGGTGATGATGATGGTTTCGAGGATCACCGGCAGGTAGAGCACGACCCGGTCGCCTGGCACGATGCCGAGGTCGGTAAGCGTGTTGGCGGCGCGGTTCACCGCGCGTTCGAGTTCGGCATAGGTGATCGTTCGGCGGTCGCCGGGCTCTCCCTCGAAGTAGAAGGCGACCTTGTCGCCCTTGCCGGCGGCCACGTGCCGGTCGACGCAGTTGACGGCCACGTTGAGCTTGCCGCCCGCGAACCACTCGGCGCGGGGAATGGAGAGCACGCCGTTGGCGTCCGCCCTGGCCGGCTGCCAGGTGTGGTCGGTGTGCCACGGCTCGGCCCAGTCGAGGCGGTTGGCCTGCTCGGCCCAGAACGCGATCGGATCGGCGGCGGCCCGGTCCCACCAGGTGGCGTCCACGTTGGCCTGCGCCGCGAAGGCGGCCGGGGCCGGGTAGCGCCGGGTTTCGGTCAGGAGATTACGGATGGTGGCGCTCGCCGGATCGAGCGGGGCCGGCATCGGCGTCAGGCCCATTTGCGGTTCGCCCAGCGCTCGAAGAGGCCAACGGCGGCATCCGTCAGCTTGCCGAGGATGGCGAGCAGGATGATGGCGAGCAGGATGCGGTCGATGCGGCCGTTGTTCTGGGAGTCGATCAGCAGGAAGCCCAGCCCCATCGAGGAGGCGATCAGCTCGGCGGCCACGAGGAACAGCCAGGCCTGGGCCAGAGCCAGCCGCAGCCCTGAGACCACGGCGGGGATCACCGCAGGCAGCTGCACGGCCGTGAACAGGCGCGCCCCGCGCAGGCCGAACGCGCGGCCCGCCTCCACGAGCTGACGGTCGACGTGCCGCAGCGCCGCCGACACGGTCGTGTAAACGGGGAAGAAGGCGCCGATGGCGATCAGGGTGAGCTTGGACTCCTCGCCGATCTTCAGCCAGAGGATGAGCAGGGGAACCCAGGCGAGCGACGGCACCGCCCGGATGGCGCCGAGGGTAGGGGCGAACAGTACGTCGGCGGCTCGGGACAGGCCGACCAGGGCGCCCAGGGCGATGCCCAGGGCGGCGCCGACGGCGAAACCGATGAGCACCCGCTGGGTGGAGATCGCCGCGTACTGGCCGAGCAGCCCGCTCGCGAACAGGTCGACGCCGGCCTGCCAGACCATCGCGGGGGAGGGCAGTTGGGCCATCGTGAACACGCCGAGCGCGGTGGTGAGCTGCCAGGCCGCGAGGATCAGGACCGGCAGGACCGCTCCGCCGCCGAGGGCGATCCAGCCGCGCGAGGCGAGCGGCCGGCGCGGGGCACGCGCCGTGCGGGCGACGGGGGCGGATGCAGCGAATGCGAATGCGGTGGCGGCGGCGGTGGCGTCGGGCACGGTCCGGGCCGACGTGCGCGGCAGCGTGCGGGGCACAGTCTCGGTCATGGTCGCGTCCTCTCGGTGGGTGGCGCTGGTGGGGCCGGGGTGCTGGGTGCAGGGGGTGCTGGTGGTGCGGGTGTCCGGGGCGGTTGCCCGCCCCGGACGGCGCTACGGTGGTTCCTGATTACTCCGTGACGACCGACGGGTCGGCCTTCGTGGCGAAGCTGTCGTTGACGATCGTGTCGAGGGCGTCGTCGATCTGGCTCTGCGCTGCCACGTCACCGGCGGCGACGAAGGTCGGGCCGATCTTCTTAAGCACCGTGAGCTGGGCCTTGCCGGGCACGTTGTCCACGTCGAGGTTGGAGCGCTCGGTGATCACCGTGGTGGCCACGGCGAGGTCGAGGCCCGAGACGCCGGCCAGGATCTCGGCGGTCTGGTTGGGGTTCTCCAGCGCCCAGGCGCGGGCGTGCTCGTAGACGTCGACGACGGTCTGGGCCACATCGGGCTTCTCGGTCAGGAAGCTTTCGGTGGCGTTGAGGAACCCGTAGCTGTTGAAGTCGACGTTGCGGTAGAGCAGCTCCGCGCCGGCAGCCTCGGCACCGGCCATGATCGGGTCGAGTCCGGCCCAGGCGTCGACCGAGCCGTTCTGGAGGGCAGCCCAGCCGTCGGCGTGCTGCAGGTTCTGCACGGTCACGTCGTCGAGGGTGAGTCCGGCCTCCTCCAGAGACTGGAGCAGGAAGAAGTAGGGGTCGGTGCCCTTGGTGGCGGCGATCTGCTTGCCCTTGAGATCGGCGACGTCGGTGATCGCGGAGTCGCCGGGAACGACGAGGGCCGCCCACTCGGGCTGCGAGAAGATGTCGATGACCTGGATCGGCGAGCCGTTCGAGCGGAACAGCAGCGCAGCCGAGCCGGCGGTGGAACCCACGTCGATGGCATTGGCGCGCAGTGCCTCGTTGGCCTTGTTGGAGCCGGCCGACTGCACCCAGTTCACGGCGATGTCCTGGTCGCTGAGGGCATCCTCGAGCCAGCCCTGGTCCTTGATCACCAGGCTGAGCGGGTTGTAGGTGGCGAAGTCGATGTTGAGGGTGCCGCCGGTGGTGACGGTGGCCTTACCCGCTTCGGCGGCCTCGGCCGGCTCGGCGACCGGCTGGTTTTCACCCGCGACGCAGCCGGTGAGCAGCAGGGCGGCGGCGGTTGCGACGGCAAGGAGCGCGATTCGTGTGGTGGAGCGGTGCTGTGTCATCGGGATCTCTCAGTTGATTGGGCAGCGGATGCTGCACCCGGTGTGGGAAAGCGGTGGTGAAAGCAGTGCGGTGGTGAAGTGGTGAGGCAGAAAAGTCAGTAGGGGAAGGCCGGGATGGTAGAGGTCACGGCGAGCCCGCGTGCCTCGCCGTGGCGGTCGATGCCGAGCCCGGCGAGAAGTCGTCCGCGCAGTTCGGCGAGTTCCGCCGAGCCGCGGTCGCGGGGGCGGGCCCCGGGAACGGTGAGTTCCTGCACGATGGTCGCGCCGGCGCGGGTGTCGTTGTCGGGCCGGCCGAGCAGGATGATCCGGTCGGCCAATTGCAGCGCCTCGTCGACGTCGTGCGTGACCAGGAGGACCGTCGTCGGCGCCTGGGCGTGCACGTCGAGCAGGAGGTCCTGCATCTTCAGGCGGGTGAGCGCGTCGAGGGCACCGAACGGTTCGTCGAGCAGCAGAACGCCCGGGTTGCGGGCCAACGCCCGGGCGAGGGAGGCACGCTGCGCCATCCCGCCGGAGATGGCCTGGGGGCGGTGGCCGGCGAACGCGGCCAGACCGACCAGCTCGATCAGTTCGGCGACGCGGGCGCGGCCGGCGGCCCGCGGGGTGCCGCGGGGCAGTCCCAGTGCGATGTTCTCGGTGACGGTGCGCCAGGGCAGCAGGCGCGGCTCCTGAAATCCGACCGCGCAGCGCGGGTCGATGCCGGCGACGGGCGAGCCGTCGATTCTCACCTGGCCGGTGGTCGGGGAGTCGAGGCCGCCCGCGATGCGGAGCAGAGTGGACTTGCCGCATCCGCTCGTGCCCAGAACCGCCAGCACCTCGCCGGGCCGCACCGTGAGGGAAACGTCGCGGAGCACCGGGGGTAGGGCGGTGGCCCCGCGGGTCGTGGCGGGGGCGAACGTGCGGCCGATCGCCTCGAACTCGACTGTGCAGGCCGAGTTTCCGGTTGTGGTCGTGGTCGTGGCCGTGGTTCTGGACGCCGCGCCGCGCACGGACGCCGGATCGGCGAATGCCTCGTGTGGTGCGGCGCGGTGCGGCATGGGCGGCTTTCGGTCGAGGGAGGGAAGAGTTGCTTGACGTTAGCCGAGGGCAGACGGATGCTGCTGGGCCGGCCGCAACCCGACGTAACACGCGGCGCTTCTTCTTGGGATGATGGGGCCATGACTCGAACCGTTTCCGGGGCCCGTGTGCTCATTACCGGTGCCGCCAGCGGCATGGGCCGCCTCTATGCCGAGCGGGCCGTCGCCGAGGGCGCGAAAGCCGTGATCCTCTGGGACCGGGACGCCGGGGCGCTGACCCGTGCGGCTGGCATCCTCGGCGATCGGGCCGGCGAGGGCACGCTCGTTGTCCCGTATGTCGTGGACATCGCCGACCTCGGCGCGATCGCCCAGACCGCCCAGCGGGTGCGCACGGAGGTCGGCGACCCGGACATCGTGATCAACAACGCCGGCATCGTGCGCGGAGCCTTCTTCTGGGAGCACGACAACGGCGCGGACACGCGGCCGACCATGCAGATCAACGCGCTCGCGCCGATGTACATCGCCCGGGAGTTCCTCCCGGCGATGATGGCCAATCGCGGTCGTGCGTCGCGCATCGTGAACATCGCGTCGGCGGCCGGGATGCTCTCGAACCCCCGGATGAGCGTCTATGCAGCGTCGAAGGCGGCCCTGATCGGGTGGGGCGACTCGCTGCGTCTGGAGCTCAAGCAGCAACGGTTCGGGCACGTGAAGGTCACGACCGTCTGCCCCAGCTACATTTCGACCGGGATGTTCGAGGGTGCCCGCGGTCCGCTGCTGACGCCGGTGCTGACGCCGGAATATGTGGTCGAACGGGTCTGGCAGGCGATGCTCGCGGGCAAGCCCATGCTCACCATGCCGTGGACGGTCGTGCTCTCGAAGGTGGTCCGCGGTCTGCTGCCGCTGCCCCTGTGGGACGTCGTCGCGGGTCGCGTCTTCGGTGTCTACGGCTCCATGGACAAATTCACCGGTCGCCCCTGACCCGAGCCCCGGTGGTCGAGCCTGCCGAGACCCGGTACCAGAGCCACGCCCTACAGCCCCACCGCCTTGCTCGATAGTGCGATCAGTGTCTGCTCCGGATCGTTCTCCACCGGTGGCCGGAGCCAGTACTGGGTTTCGGTGCGGGTGATCTTCCAGTGCTGGTTGTGCAGCAGCAGGTGGTGCGGGTGGCAGAGCAGCACTCCGTCGGCGAGGTTGGTGTCTCCGCTGTCTGTGAGCCATTCGTTGATGTGGTGGGCTTCGCTCCAGGCCGGTGATCGGTCGCAGCCGACCCAGAGGCATCCGCCGTCGCGCACTCCCATCGCGGCGCGTTGTTTCTCGGTGAAGAGTCGTTCGTCACGGCCGACGTCGATGATCTGGCCGATGTCGTCGAACTTGATGCCGCGGGTGCCGGTGTCGCAGAGCAACCGGTCGATGGTTTCCTGCGAGATGGGGACCGGGTTGCCTTCGATCTGCCCGTGAGCGGCGGGTTCGGCGGCACCCGGCTCGCCGGGTTCGGCTGTGAGAGCCTTCTCGGTCACGATCACGCGCACCGCCGGGCGGCGTCCGCCGAAGACCCGGCTTGGGTCGGCCTCGCCGGCGATCTTCAGCAGCTGCACGAGGGAGTCCGCGGCGATCTGTTCGGTCGTGCGGAGGTCGTCTTGCATCTTCTTTGCCCAGGCTGCCCGCTCCGCGTCCACGAATCGCACCCCGCCGCGGCGCGGTCCCGTGATCGAGTCGAACGTGGAGAGCACGAACTCGCCGTCTTCGGGGGCGAAGAGCCCGTTCAGGCGCACGTTGCCATTGCTCAGCCGGTAGACCTTCAGGTAGCGGTCGTCGTGGGCCTGCTTCTCCCGGGCGGCGATGCCGGCCTCATCGAGCAGGTCGCGCATCCGTCTCGCCCGTTTGAAGACCTCGTCGGCATTCAGCGAAGACGCCGAAGCGAGCAGCGCCGCCAGGGCCACCCCGAGCTTCTCCGCGGTAACTGCCGCGTCGATCTGGCCGAGCCCGGCCCGGATCGCCTCGGCCGCGTCAACCGAAAGCGTGCCGGCGGTGACGGCCCGGGCGATCGGCGCCTGCCAGGGCACCCTCGCAACAAACGCCGCGACGTCGACAGCGTCGGCATCGGCATCGGCGTCGGGCGTCGAGAGCGTCGAGAGCGCCTCTTCGACCAGCTTGTCGGCCGCCTCGGTGTCGGCCATCATCGTGCCGACCGCGACGAGTTTGTAGGCGTCGCCTGTGGATGAGCCGGTCCAGTTCTGGATCAGGGCCTCGGGCGAGAGGAACCCCTGCTGCGCGGCCAGCCCCGACTGGCCGAGTTCCGGGCGGGAGCGTTCGGCGATGGTTGCGGCCATCAACGCGGCATAGGTGTCGAGCAGACGGCGCGCGCAGGCGATCCGCTTCTGGCCGGCCAAAGCCTCGGCGTCGGGAAGAGCCGCGAGGTCGGCGCTCGAGGAGCCCAGCAGGGCGACAGCGTCGGCCGCCTGCCTGAGGTCATCCGCGAGGTTCGTCATGTTATGAGGATACCTTAAGGGGCACATGTAGGCGAGTGTCACTCACTTTTTGTGGATAGCAGTTTCGTATCTTTGTCCAGAAGCACGGCCGACAGGTCCGCTATCGGAAGGCCTGTGACTTTCGGATGGACCCGTCCGAGTTCTAGCAGACCCAGTCACCCGTGCGCGTGCCGCCCCGCCAGGTTCCCTCATCCATGAGGGTGCCGTTGATGTGCCAGCTTCGTCACGGGCCGTCCTGCTTGCCGGCGACGAAGCTCGTTGACAGTGGCCGTCGCTAGGACCAAATATGGAATCGTTTCCATGGAAACGATTCCACGACTACGCCGGGTACCCGCACGAACACGAAGAGGTGAGAGATGGTTGCCATCACGATCAAGGATGTCGCCGCCCTGGCCGGCGTCTCCGTGGCCACGGCCTCCCGGGTCCTGTCCGGCAGCCCGGCCACCTCGCCCGAGGCTCGGGCCGGCGTCGCCGCCGCGGCCGCCCAGCTCGACTACCGGCCCAACGCCCAGGCGCGCGCCCTGCGCAGCACCCACACCGAGTCCATCGGCCTGCTGGTGTCGGATGTGCGCAACCCCTTCTTCGCCGACCTCGCCCACACGGTCGAACAGGCCGCCCTGGCTGCCGGCTATGTCACGCTGCTCGGCAACGCGAATGAGCGCAAGGAACAGCAGGACCGGTACCTGGACACCCTGATCTCCAGGCGAGTGGACGGCATCGTCGTGGCACCGCTCGGGGACGGCAGCGGCAGCATCCGTTCGCTGATCGAACGCAAGATCCCGACCGTCTTCGTGGACCGCACCGTGGACGGCCTCGATGTGCCGAGCGTGACCACGGATAGCGAAACCGGCATCCGCCAGGCTGTTGCACACCTGGCCGCGGCCGGCCACACCCGCATCGGCTACATCTCGGGCCCGCAGGCCATTTCGACCGGCCGGGACCGGTTCGCCGCCTTCACCCGCGCGGTGGCCGAGTTCGGCCTCAGCCAGGACCCCGAGCTGGTCTACTTCGGCGACTTCCAGGCCGCCAGTGGCTCGGCCGGCGTGCACGCGCTGCTCGAACTGCGCCAGCCGCCCACCGCCCTGCTCGCCGCCGACAGCCCGATGGCCGTGGGCGCGATCGCCATTCTTCACAAGCGCGGGCTGCGTATCGGCAGGGACGTGGCCCTGATCGCGTTCGACGACATCGAGTGGTTCGCCCTGCTCGACCCGGCGCTCAGCGTCATCTCGCACAGTGTCGAGGACATGGGCCGGATCGCCGTGAAGATGCTGCTCGAGGTCATTGGCGGAGGCACCCCCGAGTCGGTGGTGCTGCCCAGCGAACTGATCATCCGGGCGTCGTCCTCGGCGCCCATCTCAGGCGTGCCCGATTCACCCGCAGCCGTTTCACCCGCATCCGGGCCGAGCCCGAGGAAGAACTGACATGAGTCAACAACCACTGGTCACCCTGCAGAACGTGGGCAAGACCTTCGGACCGGTGACGGTCATCAAAGACGTCACCGTCAGCGTCTACGCCGGCAAGGTGCAGGTGCTGCTGGGCGAGAACGGTGCCGGCAAGTCCACCCTGATCAAGATGATGGCGGGGGTGTACCAGCCGGACGCCGGCCACATCGTGGTGGACGGGCAGACAGTCACCCTGCCCACCGCCCGCGCGGCCGAGGAACTCGGCATCGCCACGATCCACCAGGAACTGAACCTCGTTCCCACCATGAGCATCGCCGAGAACGTGATGCTGGGGCGGATGCCCACCAAGCACGGCCTGGTCGACCGCAGCGCCCTGCGCAATCGGGCGCGTGCCGCCCTCGCCCTGATCGGCCTCGACGTCGACGTGGACACCCTGGTCGGCGACCTCGGCATCGCCCGGCAGCAGCTGGTCGAGATCGCCAAGGCGCTCAGCATCAACGCCCGCATCCTGATCCTGGACGAGCCCACCGCGGCCCTGACCCGCCACGAGACCGAGAGCCTGTTCGCCGTGATGACCGACCTGCGCCGCCGTGGGGTGGGCATGTTGTTCATCAGCCACCACCTCGACGAGATCGCCGAGGTCGGCGACACCGTGACCGTGCTGCGCGACGGTGAGTTCATCGCCGAGGTGCCGGCCTCCACCCCCGAAGACGACCTCGTGAAGCTGATGGTCGGCCGCAACATCGAAGACCATTTCCCGCGGTCGGCCGGCGACATGAGCCAGGCGACCGAGATCCTCACGGTCGACAAGCTCACCTCGGCCGGCTCGTTCAGTGACATCAGCTTCATCGTCAAGGCGGGCGAGGTGCTTGGCATCGCCGGGCTGGTCGGCGCGGGGCGCACCGAACTGATCCGCGCGATCGCAGGCGCCGACCGGTACACCTCCGGCACGGTCGCCGTGCGCGGCCGGCAGCTGCCGAACGGCAGCATCCAGGCGGCAATCGCAGCGGGCATCGGGCACGTGCCCGAAGACCGCAAGGGACAGGGGCTGGTGCTCGACGCATCCGTCAACGACAACCTCGGCTACGCCACGCTCGCCGCCACCGCGAAGCTGGGTCTGGTCGACTTCGCCGGCCAACGCAGCCGGGCCGCCGAGGTGGCCATGAAACTGCGCATCCGGATGCACACCATCGACCAGTCGATCGGCGCACTCTCCGGGGGCAACCAGCAAAAAGCCGTGTTCGGCCGCTGGATCATCGCCGCCTCCACGGTGCTGCTGCTCGACGAGCCCACCCGCGGCGTCGATGTGGGCGCCAAGGTCGAGATCTACGAACTGATGAACGCGATCACGGCGGCCGGGGGAGCGATTCTGATGGTCTCAAGTGAACTGCCCGAGATTCTCGGCATGAGCGACCGCATCCTCGTGATGCGCGACGGCCGGATCGCCGGCGAGCTCACCGCCGCCGAGGCCACCCAAGACGCAGTCATGACACTCGCCGCCCGCGATGTCGACGAGAAGTACGAACAGAGATAGGGAAGCCACCATGTCCACCACAACTCTGCCGATGAAGCGCCGCGGCCTCGACTACAAGAAGTTCCTCGCCAACAACGGCGCCCTCGTCGGCCTCGTCGTACTCTGCATCGCCCTGTTCATCGCGACTCCCGACTTCCTGACCGCGCAGAACCTGCTCAACATCGGCATCCAGGTGTCCACGGTGGCCGTGCTGGCCTTCGGGATGACCTTCGTCATCGTGGCCGGCGGGATCGACCTCTCGGTGGGTGCCGTGGCGGCCCTGTCGGCCATGTCGTCGGGCTGGATGTTCGCCAGCGCCGGCCTCCCCGGCTGGATCGCCCTCCTGGGTGGTCTGTTCGTCGGAGCCCTGGCCGGCACCATCAACGGTTTGGCCAACGCCTACGGCAAGCTGCCCTCGTTCATCGCCACGCTCGCCATGCTCAGCGTGGCCCGCGGACTGACCCTGGTCATCTCCGACGGCCGTCCGATCTCGACGCCGGCCGAGGTCTCCTTCCTCGGCGGCAACCTGGGCCCGGTGCCGATGCCGATCATCATCCTTGTGCTCGCCGCCCTGGCCGCTTCCTTCCTGCTCAACCGGACTGTCATCGGCCGCTCGATGTACGCGGTCGGCGGCAACGCCGAAGCCGCCCGGCTGTCGGGACTGCCGGTCAAGCGCATCCTGGTCACCGTCTTCGCCCTGGCCGGACTTTTCGCCGCACTTGCCGGGCTCCTGCTCGCCGGGCGCCTCGACTCCGCGCAGCCGCAGGCCGCGGCCGGCTACGAACTCGACGCCATCGCGGCCGTCGTGATCGGCGGCGCCTCCCTCGCCGGTGGCCTCGGCAAGATCTCAGGCACCTTCGTGGGTGCCCTCGTGCTCGTCGTCATCCGCAATGGCCTGAACCTGCTCAACGTGACGTCGTTCTGGCAGCAGGTTGTGATCGGACTCGTGATCGCCCTCGCCGTGGGCGTCGACGTGCTCCGCCGCAAGACCCGCAGCAGCTGACCAGGCCGGCGGCCGACATCCGTCACCCCCTCTACCTTTCTCCTCACCCATCAATAACCACAAAGGAATACACAATGAAGTCCTCCTCGTTTCGCAAAATCGCGGCGCTGACCGCCACCGCCGCCCTGATTCTGGTGGGCACTACGGCCTGCGGCCGTGGTGGCGGGTCTGAGGCGTCTGGCACCAAGATCGTGATGGCCGTCTCCACCCTGAACAACCCGTTCTTCGTGGAACTGCGCGACGGCGCGCAGGCTGCCGCCGACGAGGCCGGCGTGCAGCTGAACATCGTCGACGCCCAGAACGACTCGGCCACGCAGGCCAATCAGCTCGCCACCGCCGCCTCCGGCAGCACCAAGGCCGTCATCGTGAACCCGGTGGACTCCGACGCCGCCTCCTCCGCCGTGAACGACCTCCTCAGCGCGGGTATTCCGGTCATCGGGGTCGACCGCACGGTCAACGGCGCCGACCTGAACTCACTCGTCGCCAGCGACAACGTGGCCGGTGGCCGTCAGGCTGCCGACGCCCTCGCCGAGGCCATGGGCGAAACGGGCAGCGTCATCCACCTGCAGGGTGTCTCCGGCACCTCGGCCAGCCGTGACCGCGGCCAGGGCTTCGAAGAGGGCATGAAGGCCTACCCGAACATCACCGTGGTCGCCAAGCAGACCGCCAACTTCGACCGCGCCGCCGCGCTCGACGTGACCACGAACCTGCTGCAGGCCGACCCCGGCGCGACCGGCCTCTTCGCTGAGAACGATGAAATGGCGCTCGGCGCCATCCAGGCGCTCGGGTCGCGGGCCGGCACCGAGGTCGCGGTCGTCGGCTTCGACGGCACGGCAGACGGACTCGCCGCCATCGAGGCAGGCACCCTGGTTGCCACCATCGCTCAGCAGCCGGCCGAACTCGGCAAGCTCGCCGTTGAACTGGCCATCAAGGCCATCGCCGGCGACACGATCGAGAAGACCGTTCCGGTCGAGGTCGTCTCCGTCACGAAGACGAATGTCGGCGACTTCGCCAAGTGAGTTACTCCGCCAGCACGGTCGTCGTCGTCGGGTCGATCAACGTCGACCAGCTGATCACCATCGAACGCCACCCGCTGCCCGGTGAGACCCTCATCGGAACGTCGATGGAGTTCCTCCCCGGAGGAAAAGGAGCCAACCAGGCCGTCGCGGCGGCCCAGCTGGGCGCCGCGGTGAGTATGGTCGGCTTGGTCGGCCGGGATCCGCAGGCCGAGGTCGCGACTGCGATCCTGACCCGCTCCGGAGTGAACTTGTCGAATGTGCGCGCGGTGGACGGCCCGACCGGCCTGGCACTCGTCACGGTCGCCGCCGACGGCGAAAACACCATCGTGATCATCCCCGGCGCCAACGCACTGCTGGGCGCGGAGGCCGTTGAGGCCAGCGCGACCGTCATCGCGGAGGCCGCCGTGGTGGTGCTCCAGGGTGAGATCCCCGCGGAGGGCATCGTGGCGGCAATGCGGCTGGCCACCGGCCGGGTGGTGCTGAACCTGGCGCCCGTGATCGAACTGGATGCCGCGAGCATCCGTCGGGCCGACCCGCTGGTCGTCAACGAGCACGAGGCTGCCCTCGTGCTCGCGCAGCTCGCCCCGAAAATGGTCATCCCCACCGAGGACGCCGAGCTCGTCGCCCGGCTCCTCGACTGGGGCGTTCCCTCGGTCGTGCTCACCCGCGGTGCGAAGGGCGCGATCTGCGCCGACCGGGACGGTACCCACAGTCTGGCGTCGCCACGGGTCGTTGCCGTGGACAGCTCGGGCGCCGGCGACGCATTCGTCGGCGCCCTCAGCGCGCAGCTCGCGGCCGGGTCGAGCCTGTCCGAGTCCGTGCGCCGGGCCGTGCGCGTGGGTGCCTTCGCAGTGCAGTCGCGCGGCACGCAGACGTCGTATCCCTCCCTGGCCGACGAGCTGCCGCTGGTACGCGCATGAAGCGCCGCGGCATCCTGAACGCCGACCTCTCCGGCGCCCTGGCCCGCCTCGGGCACACGGATGTCGTTCTCCTCGCGGACTGCGGCATGCCGATCCCGGCCGGCGTTCCCGTGATCGACCTGGCGCTTGTGCATGGTGTGCCGCGCTTCGAGCAGGTGCTCGACGCCCTGCTCGAGGAGATGGTGTTCCAGCGCTGCGTGGCCGCGGAGGAGGCGAAAACCGCCCCCGCCGGGGTCTGGCTGGCCGACCGGTTCGACGCGATCGAGTACATCAGCCACGCCGAGTTGAAGGACCTGTCGGCCTCGGCGAAGCTATTCATCCGTTCGGGGGAGGCGACGCCGTTCGCGAACGCGGCGCTGGTCTGCGGCGTCTCGTTCTAAACGTCTCGTTCCCGAACGAATTGGTTCACACCGAACCCGGTTGAGCTACGGGTGACGGATGCCCCGGCCGGCCAGCACGGCCCGGTAGCCCTCGCGGTAGGTCGGATAGCTGAACGTGAAACCCGTGCCCAGCAGCAGTTGGTTGCGGAGGCGTTTGTCGCCTCCGCGCTGGCTGTCCCGCGGGACGGGCCGAGTGGGCGCGGCAGTCGTTGCGCCGGGAGCGCCGGGTGCCTCGGGCCTAGGGGCCGGCAGTCCAAGCTCCTCGGCAAGGAACGCCAGCACCTCACCGCGGCGCACCGGCGCGCTGTCGACGCCGAGATAGAGGGTCGCCGGTGCTTCCTCCCGCAGCATCAGGTGCACGATCGCGGCCGCGGCATCATCCCGGTGGATGCGGTTCGTGTGGCGGGCCGAGGCCGACGCGGTGGTGCGGCCGCTCCGCACCTGGGTGATCAGGCGCTCCCGGCCGGGGCCGTAGATGCCCGACAGGCGGAAGACGACGGCCGCGGGGATGCGGGCGTGCAGCATCCGTTCGGCCTCGAGCAGAATGGCGTCGGTGCCCGGCCTCGGGTTGGCGGGCGTCTGCTCGTCGACCCAGCTCTCGTCGGACACGTCGTAGACGGCGGTCGACGACACCAGCAGCACGCGGCGGGGCGTGACGCCGGCCTCGTCGAGCGCGTCGAGGAGGTTCTGCAGACCGTCGACGTAGGCCGCCCGGTAGACCGCGGGGCTGGGGTTGCCCGCGGCGATCGCCACGATCACGATCTCGGTGTCGGCCGGCACGACCGGCTTGTGCGCGCTGAGGTCGACGGACTGGCCCTCGATACCGGCGGGGAGAACGGCCGCGTTGCGGCGCAACCCCACCACCCGGTGCCCGAGCGCCGCGAAACGCAGGCCCACCTCCGTGCCGAGGTCCCCGCATCCTGCAATGAGTACCGTCATCTCGCTCCTCTTGTCTGTTTCCAACGCTAGCGGCACTCTCTGAACGCTGACAGTCGGCGCAGTAGGCTCGTGGGGGTGAGCGAATTATTCCGCAGCATGCTGCGTTCCCTGCCGGATTTCCCCATCGATCTGCCGATTTTCGACCCGGCGTCGGCGCCACTCGACCCGGCTGTACTGTTCCGGTCCTGGCTTGATGAGGCCCTGGCGGCCGGGGTTTCCCAGCCGCACGCCTTCAGCCTGGCGACCGTCGGCGCCGAGGGCATGCCGTCGTCGCGCATGCTCATCCTCAAGAATCTCGACGCCGAGGGCTGGCACTTTGCCACCTCGCGGGCGTCGCGCAAGGGCCGGGAGCTGACGGAGCATCCGTTGGCCGCGATGAATTTCTTCTGGTCGGCGCTGGGCCGCCAGGTGCGCGTGGTCGGCCCGGTCACCGAGTTGTCGACGGATGCCTCGGCGGCCGACTGGTCCGAACGGCCCGGCGCCGACGGATCAGAGAACCCCACCTGGCAGCTGTACGCCCTGCGCCCGGTCGAGGTCGAATTCTGGCAGGCCGACCCCGGCCGCCGGCACGTGCGCCACCGCTACCTGATTCCCGCCGAGGGCTGAGCGCGCTGGGGCTGAGGGGGACTACTTCCAGCGGCGGGCGGACCCGGTGAGGAACTGCACATAGCCAACCAGTGACGCGTAGGAGCACAGCACCTGGTCGCCGAGCAGATAGGCCAGGTAGCCGAACCGGTTGCGTCGTACTTCCAGACCGAGCGGACCGAAGACCCGGCGGCTCTGGAACATGCGCAGACTTCCGTAGATCACCAGGGTGATCGGAAGCACGGCCAGCGCCCAGATCGAGACCACGGCCGTGTTGCCGAAGACGGCGAACAGCACGAGGCCGGGCACCCAGAACAGCCCGTCCACTCCTGCATGCGGGTGAGCAGGTTGATGCGGGAGTTGCGCACGAGAACCGCGCCGGCCACGGCAACAGTGTCTGCCGGGGCGGATTCAAGCCGGGAGATCAGGTGGTGCAGGGCCTTCCGGTGCAGCAGCGTGTCCGCGTCGACCGTGATCAGATAGGGCGTGGTCACGTGGGTCAGTGCTGAGTTCAGCGCGTTCGACTTGCCGGGGACAGGTTGCCGCACGACCAGCAGGTCCACGTCGGATTCGATGGCGGCGACGTTGGCGAACCGCGCCGTAGCGTCATCGGAGCCGTTGTCGGCGAGGATCACCGTCACCTCGCCGGCGTAATCGCTCCCGCCGATGCAGCGGATCGTCTCCCGGAGACCGTCCTGCTCGTTTCGGGCGGCCACGATGATGGTCAGGGGGGTGACCGGATCGGGGACCCGGAACGGCGGCTGGCGATCCAGCAGGAGCGACAGGCTCAGAAACGCCACCACGAAGCCAGGCAGGAATGCCACCAGGGAGACGATGATCCACGTCGGCGGTTCGCCGGTCAGGCGGGTCAGGTCCTGGATCCACGGTAGCGAGATCCAAACGGATGCGTCGGTCCAGCTGAGCGCGAACAGAACGGACAGCCAGAACTTCACGGCGACGGGGAGACAGAGCCGGCGCCCGGGCGTCCGGTGGAGGGCAGCGGGCTCAGCGCGCGTTGTCGGCGATGCCGGCGGTGCCGGCGCGGTTGGAGCGCGGTCATGTGAGCCCCAGGTGCGAGCTGTGTGACTCACGGCTGCGGCATCTGGCCCCCGGGTTGTTACTACAAACGTACGCCGCGACGGGCCCGCTGAGGAGTTGCCGAAGACACCAGTTCGGAGAGCTAGAAGTCCTCGTAGGTGAAGGCCTCCTCGGCGAGAAGCTGGGTCCAGGGCTCCGGTCGTTGGGAGCGGACTTGTTGCAGCGTGACGGTCGAGTTCGGGGTGATCAGAAGCGTAGTCAAGAACCCGGCGGAATTGATCACATTGATGAATCCTCCACCGCGCTGCACCGCGTCGGCCACGGAGGTTTTCCATGCTGCCAGGTCATCGTCGGTGTCGACAACGTAACGGTCGCCATTCACGGTCAGACGGTACTCGTTCATGGAAATAGACCCTGTCTCTCAGCGGACCCTGAAGCGCCACGTGGTGGTTCAGCAGAGATCGGACGATGCCCTAAGAATTGGCGTCGGGAAGTAATATATAGCGATCAGTTTGAATTTCAAACTATTTTATGTTGGAAGATGATGCACGTCGTCGATAGGGTGGAGGCGGAAATGTGCCGCAGATCCAGCTGAGTACTTTTCGTTGTTGTCGGGAGGAAACCATGTTCAAGGAAAGTGGCTCCGTCCAGGTTCTCGAGGGTGTTGCTGCTGCGGTGGTCGTTCTGCTTCGAGCGCTGGACAAGACGCGTGCCGGGATGGCGGCGAAGGATGGCTTCACGGGTTCTGAGATACGGGTTCTTTTTCGAATTTCGGAAGCGGGCCGGGTGACACCGAAGATTTTGGCCGGTTCCACAGATCTCTCGATGGGTGCGGTCACCGCGATCTCCGACCGGTTGGTCGCCCGGGATGTCGTGCGCCGAGTTGCCAACCCGGATGACCGGCGGAGCCTGTTCCTGGAGCTGACTGCGACGGGCGGGACGTTGATGGATAGCATCTACGGTGATTTTCGTGCACGGATCGGCGAAGCTCAGAGGAAAATGTCGTGTGCTGAACAGGAACTGCTCGAGGCGCAGCTGCTGAATATCGCTGCGGCGCTCGGCTACGACCTGGAAGAAAGACTTGCTGGAACTCAAATATCGGTTGTGAAGGCTTCTTGAGCCTCCCGTTTCGGACGTGGCGGGGTACGTTCGGAAGATGACTTGGCCACGTCTGAAAAGGAGCAGCAGCGAGAATCGCAGGAGGGATTGCCATGCGTGATCAATTCGCGGTTGCCGAAAAGGCATTGTCCGCTTTGGCAGGTAGCGAGTCCCGTCTGTTCGAGCCGTTCCTGGGGGTACTGCCAGTGGATGGGGTGTCAATCTCGACGTTCGGTGACTTTCTCCCTGATGAGACAATCTCGGCGAGCGACGCCCAATCGATGCGGCTGGACGAGCTGCAATTCGATCTGGGCGAGGGTCCGAGTTGGGATGCTCTAGAAACCGGGGCGCCGGTCTTCGAGCCGAACATTCGCGAACGGCCGAACCGGGTTTGGCCGGCGTTCTCGGAGGCAATCATCGCCGATGATCTGGGCG
Source organism: Cryobacterium sp. M23 (assembly GCF_002929655.1). NCBI lineage: Bacteria > Bacillati > Actinomycetota > Actinomycetes > Micrococcales > Microbacteriaceae > Cryobacterium > Cryobacterium sp. M23. Next base: position 47,944 of record NZ_PJJV01000071.1, on the reverse strand, counting down.
CGCTTTTTGCTTTTCCTTTGTCGCTGGGGCCGTTGCGCATCGGGGCGATCGACCTGTACACGAGTCGGCCCAGTCATCTCAGTGATCTGAATATCCAGCACACTGCAGCCCTCGCGACCGTCGTCAGCCGGCTCGTTCTCGCTCGTGCCATCCGGCTGTCCCAGAGCGAGATTAAGGGTGAAACCGACACGCGCAAACAATTCTCCCGACGTGAGGTGCATCAGGCCACAGGCATGGTGCTGGCCCAACTGGGGATTTCTGCCCTGGACGCCCGTCTGATCATCCAGGGCCATGCCTTCGCCGTCGGCCGATCTGTGCAGGAGATCGCGGAGGAGATCATCGACCGGCGATTGACTTTTGCGGTGAATGAAAACCAGATCGAAGGGTCTCATGATTGATGAAACGAGAGAAGACCGCCTGATCGAAACGTTCGCGACCCTAGCTGACACCCTGGTTGCCGGTTATGACGTGGTGGAGCTCCTCCAGACACTGGTGGAGAGTTGCGCCGGGCTCTTCGATATTGCGGCGGCAGGTATTCTCCTGGCCGACGAAAACGGAGAGCTCGAAGTTGTCGCTTCCACCAGCGAAGCCAGCAGGCTTGTCGAGGTGATGCAACTGAGCGCTCGGGCGGGCCCGTGCGTCGAGTGTTTCATTACCGGGTCGGTCGTGTCCCTGACGGACGTGGAGGACAGCCCGCTCGCGTGGCGGCGGTTTCGGGACAGCGCCAGGGAGCAGGGTTTCGCTGCGGTCCATGCGATTCCGTTGCGGCTGCGTGAGACTACCATCGGCGCCCTCAACTTGTTGTCCACTGTTCCCGGCGCCCTGCGTCAACAGGATGTGCGCGCGGCCCAGGCGTTGGCCGATGTGGCCACGATCGGGATTCTGCAGGAACGCACGCTCCGAGAAAGCAACTCGGTGCGGGAGCAATTGACGATTGCGTTGAACTCCCGAGTCCTCATCGAGCAAGCCAAAGGCGTGATCTCGCATTCCCGCGGCGTCTCGATGGAGGACGCATTCGCGTTGCTGAGGAATCACGCTCGCAGTAACCACTTGTTGTTGTCCCAGGTTGCTCAGGGGCTGGTCGACCAGACCCTTGTCATCTAGCCGGGAGACCCCCTCGCCTCTCAGAGCGCCTGAATCCTCCAGGAGCGCGAAATTCCCTGCTTGATTTCTGTGACGAACACCCTCTGAAATACGACTACATGTTAAGAGATTCTCGCTGAGGACAGATTCTATCTCGGCGGGACACGCTCCGATCGCGTCCATTCCATCGATTCTCCTGTGACGCGGCTGAGCGAAGTCGTCCTGACTCTCTGAGGTTCATACCTGTATCAGTAGAGGAGATATCAACATGGCAACATACGACTCATCCGGTTTGAACATGAATCGAAACATCGACGACCACGGCTCCGATGCTGCGGTCTCCGCGGGCGATGGGGCGACCAACCGCCACGAGGTCGCCGGCCGTGATAAGGCCGTCGGCCGCGACGAGGCCCGCTTCGGCGGGATCAAGTGGGGATCGGCCTTCTTCGGCTGGCTCACCGCCACCGGGACCGCGGTGATCCTCACCGCCCTGTTCGCTGCGGTCGGAGCCGCAGTCGGCCTGGACGGGGCCGATTCCACGGACCAAGCTGCCGGAACTGCTGCCGAGAACGCCGGCACCATGGCACTGGTCGGAGCGATTGTGCTCGCGGTTGTGGTCTTCGTGTCATATTTCTGCGGCGGCTACGTCGCCGGTCGGATGGCCCGCTTCAACGGAATCAAGCAGGGAATCGCGGTCTGGGTCTGGGCGATCGTGATCGCTGTCGTCGCCGGGATCCTCGGGGTCATTGCCGGCGGTGAACTCAACGTTCTGGGGAACCTGAACAGCTTGCCCAGCATCCCGCTCAATCCGGACGGTCTCACGGCAGGCAGCATCATCACCGCGATCGTCATCGTCCTGATTAGCCTCGTCGGCGCAATCGTCGGCGGACTCGCCGGAATGCGGTTCCACCGCCGCGTCGACCGCGAAGCACTCGGCCGCTGACGTCCAGCACCTAACACCCATATCCAACACCTGCACCGGGCGGCTGGGCGGGCGCAGGTCTGCCCAGCCGCTACCGCACTCTCGTACCCAAAATTTTAAACAGAAATGAGACCGCCATGGCTCGCCTGCTTAAGTACATCCCCGTAATCCTGACCGTGGTCACCAAGTACCTGCGCAGCCCGCAGGGGAAGGCCGCGATTCAGAAGGTTCGCTCGTCGCGCCGCCGGCCGAAGAACGTCGGCAGTACCCGCCCGGGATACTGAAGAAATCCGTCTGCGTCGCGACCACCGGCCCTGCACCTGGCAGACGCCGCTGACGGTGACGAAAACTGGGAAGATGCTGAGACAGTCGACAGCGGTCGGCACTGGAGCATCGCTGGCGCCACCCCGGTAGGACCGGCCGACGGCTACTGAGTAATTGATGCGAGGGGCCTGACAGCCGTGAGGGATCGCGGATTTGGGTTCGCGGCGGTTATCCGCGAGGTCTGACAGTGACTCTCCTCGAACGAATTCGACGGAGATTCTGGCCCAATCGCCCCCATAGAGCCTGAAAATGCAGTTTTCCGGCAGATTCTCCGTCGAATTGGTTCAACACCGGACACGGCGCTCCGCCTAGGCTCAGCCGCGTCCACTCGGTGCAGTCAGCTCTGACTTTCCGGGAGCGACTCCGCCAATCGGATAGGGGCCACTCACCTACGCCTCGGTCACCTGGCCGTTGTCCACCCGCCAGTGCCGGTCCGTGTGCACGTTGGCCAGCATCCGTCGGTCGTGGGTGACCAGCAGCAGCGTGCCCTCGTAGGACTCGAGGGCCTGCTCGAGCTGCTCGATGGCCGCCAGGTCGAGGTGGTTGGTGGGCTCGTCGAGCACCAGTAGATTGATGCCGTGCGCCTGCAGCAGCGCCAGGCCGGCACGGGTGCGCTCGCCGGGGGAGAGGTCCGCGGCCGGACGGTTGACGTGGTCGGCCTTGAGGCCGAATTTTGCGAGCAGGGTGCGCACCTCGGCCGTGGACAGATCGGGCACGAGTTCCTCGAAGCTGGTGGCGAGGGGCCGGGTGCCATCGAGTTGGGCCCGGGCCTGGTCGATTTCGCCAATGCTGACGCTGGCACCGAGGCTGGCCGTGCCGGCATCCGGAACCTGATGCCCCAACAGCGCGCGCAACAGCGTGGACTTGCCGGCCCCGTTGGGCCCGGTGATGCCGATGCGCTCACCCGCGTTGACCTGCAGCGACACCGGGCCGAGGGTGAAATCGCCCTGGCGGAGCACCGCGTTGCTCAGCGTGGACACCACCGAACTCGAGCGGGGCGCGGACCCGATCGTAAAGTCGAGCTGCCACTCCTTGCGCGGCTCGTCGACCTCCTCGAGGCGCGCGATGCGGCTCTCCAGCTGCCGCACCTTCTGCGCCTGCTTCTCGCTGGATTCGGCGGATGCCTTGCGTCGGATCTTGTCGTTGTCGGGCGCATTCTTCATGGCGTTCCGCACGCCCTGGCTTGACCATTCGCGTTGGGTGCGAGCCCGGCCCACGAGGTCGGCCTTCTTCTCGGCAAACTCGTCGTAGTGTTCGCGCTTGTGCCGGCGGGACGTTTCGCGCTCCTCCAGATAGGAGTCGTAGCCGCCGCCGAAGACCCGGTTTGCCCCCTGGACGAGGTCGAGTTCGAGCACGCGCGTCACGCAGCGCGCCAGGAACTCACGGTCGTGGCTGACGAGCACGACGCCGCCGCGGAGGCCGGTGACGAAGGACTCCAGGCGTTCCAGGCCGTCGAGGTCGAGGTCGTTGGTGGGTTCGTCGAGCAGAACGATGTCGAAGCGCGACAGCAGAAGGGCGGCCAGTCCGACCCGCGCGGCCTGCCCGCCGGACAGAGACGTCATCAGGGTGTGCTCGGCGAGCTCGGTGGCGAAAGTGAGACCGAGGCCGGCGAGCACCACAGGCATCCGTTCATCGAGATCGGCGGCGCCGCTGGCCAGCCAGCGCTCGAGGGCGGCCGAGTACGCGTCGGCCGGGTCGAGGCCGTCGGGTCGCGGGCTCGGTGATGCATCGCCGAGAGCGGATGCCGCGTCGTCCATCTCTAGGGTCGCCTGGGCGCAGCCGGTGCGCCGGGCGATGTAACCGGCCACGGTCTCACCGGGCACACGCTCGTGCTCCTGCGGCAGGCAGCCGACGAAGGCATCGGCCGGGGCGAGGCTGACGGTGCCGGACTGCGGTTCGGCCAGGCCCGCAAGCAAGCTCAACAGCGTGGACTTGCCCGATCCGTTCACACCGACGACACCCACGACGTCGCCGGGCGCGACGGTGAGGTCGAGGGAATCGAAGAGTGTGCGGTGCGCGTACCCGCCGCTCAGGCCCTTGGCCACGAGTGTTGCGGTCATTCGTCTATTTTCTCAGACTGGCACTGCGGTTGCGCGCGTCACGGCGTGTTGCGAAAGTCTTCAAGAAGAGCGGCTCGACGGATGCCGACGGATGCAGACGGCGGCTCAGGCTGGTACCGGTTCCGCCTGCCTACGGGTCCGAGCGCGCGCCTGTGCTCGGGCTCCGGACGGAGCCTGAGCCTGACCCGGAACAACAACGGCGTCAGCGGCAGCCGGCACGAAAGCCTGAGCCGAAGTCGCAGCGGGGGCGAGGGTGAGGATTCGTTCCAGGAGCAGCGTCGCGGCGTTTCGCCGGATGGACAGCACGACCCGGGCCTCGTGCGGATTCTGCCCGGCAGGCCCCGCGGTGACAGGCCCCCCGGCCCCCGCCTCCACCTTGGCGAAGTGGGTCTGGCCGTGGCGCGGGCCGGCGCTCATGTCCACGCAGATGCGCAGTGTCGGCGCCCGCTCGGCCTCAAGAGCGCCGGTTGCGAAGGCCGCGGCGATGGAGGTATGCAGGGCGAAACGCCGCGTGCTGAACTGCGTGCCGCACTGCGTCAGGCAGGTGCCGATCATGGCGGCCAGTGCCTGCTGGGTCAGCCCCGAGGCCGAGGCGAGTGCCCGCCGGTGGGTCTCGTCGAAGGTGTGCGGCGCCGTCGCGTCGAGCGGGACCACGGTCACCGGCCAGCTGGCCGCGAAGACGTCCGCGGCGGACGTGGGGTCGGCGGCGATGTTGCCCTCGGCGAATTTGCCGACGTTGCCGGGCGCGAAGACGGCGCCGCCCATGATGGTGACGCGACGCACGAGCCGGGGAAGTTCCGGGTCGAGGCAGAGGGCCTCGGCCAGGTTCGTCAGCGGGCCGACCGCGATGACCTCCAGTTCGCCGGGATACTCGTGCGCCAGCCGGATCAGCAGCTCCGTGGCGCTGTCGTCGACTGGGTGCCGCCGCGAGCGGGGCAGCAGCACGTCCCCGATCCCGTTGCGGCCGTGCATGTGGGCGGTCCCGCGCCGGGAGATCCCGCTGACGGGCTCCCAGACGCCGACGGCGACCGGGATATCGTCACGCCCGGCGGTCGCGAGCAGGCTCAGGGTGTTCGCCGCGGCGACGGCCGGGTTGACGCATCCGCTCACCGTGCCGATCCCGACCAGACGGATGCCCGGTGTCGCCAGCAAGAACGCAAGCGCCATCGCATCGTCGATCCCGGTGTCGCAGTCGAGGTAGATCGGGCGGGGGTGGGGAGCCGTCGTGGGAGTCATCGTTGACCATCCGTTCTCATCGTGCTGGTTCAGGGGTTCAGAAGTGATGCGGGAGTTCATGCGGCGGGGCGCAGAATCAGGGAGGCCAGGAAGGATGCCAGGGTGAGGCCCGCGGAGATCCACAGGGCCGTCTGGAAGCCGGCGACCGTGCCCGCGGCCACGACCGGGGCGACGAGGGCGATGCCGATGCCGATGCCGATGCCGAAGCAGGCGCCGTTCAGGCCGGGCAGGGCCCCGCGGGCCTCGGGCGGCGAGTTGAGCACGGAGACGCCGTTGACCGAACTCTGGAACAGGCCGAGGTAGAAGACGCCCATCACGATGAGCAGGCTGAAAACCAGCCAGCGGTCCATCGCGAACACGGCCAGGCCGACCGTGATCAGGGTGATGACGCCGCTGCTCAGCCGCAGCGCGGTGATCCAACCGATCCGCACGGCGATCCAGCCGGAGAAGATCGCCGCGGTGACGCCGACGAACGCGGTCGGGGTGAGGTAGAGCAGCGCCGACATCGAGGCGGAGAGCCCGTAACCCACCTGATTGTTCTGGCTGAGCAAGACCACGGTGAAGTTGAGCGCGGAGAAGACCCCGCCCAGGGTGAGCACCGTGGACAGCAGGAGCGGCCACACCTGGCGGGAACGCAGCGCGTGGATGGGAATGAGCGGCCGTCGGGTGCGCCTCTCAACGAGCACGAAGACGACCGCGCTGACGACCGCCCCGACGAGGTAACTGAGCGTGAGCGGGTCGGCCCAGCCTGACGACGACGCCTGCGAGATCAGGCTCGTGAGCAGCACCAGAAACAGGGACAGGATGCCGGCACCCCACCAGTCCATTGACCCGTCCTGGGTGCGCGGCTCATCCTGCGAAATGAAGAGTGCGACGCAACTGATTGCGACCAGCCCGAGGCCGAGGGTGATCACGAAGAGGAACCGCCAGCCGATGGTGTCGGTCACGAAGCCGCCGAGGAAGCCGTCGACGCCGAACAGGCCGCCGTTGACCGAGGTGATAATGCCGACCGAGATGCCGAACAGGCGGCTGTTCAGGCGCTCCGAGAGTAGGAGGAAGGAGATCGTGAAGGTGGCGTTGGACGCGCCCTGCAGCACCCGGCCGAGCAGCAGCAGTGGGAGGCTCGGTGCGAGGGCGCAGATGACGGTGCCGATCAGCAGCAGCGTCAGTACGATCACGAGGCTGCGCTTGCGGCCGAGGAAATCGCTCCAGCGGGAAAAGACCATGCCGAAAACGGCGCCGGAAAGGAAGAACACCGACTGCACCCGGGCGACATCCTGCATGCTCTCGCCCAACTGGGCGCCGACGGCTGGCAAGGCGGCGGAGAGGAGGGTGGCATTCAGCTGGAACGTCAGGATCGCCAGGACCAGCGTGCCGATCAACACCCCGGGAGCCCGGGGAGCGCGGGCGCGCCCCATTACGGGAGCGGCTTCGGAGGAAAGCACGAGCATGACATGACTCCTTCATTGGAGCAAACACAAGGTCGACACGCTCAGTGTACATGCTTGTTATACAAGTGCGTGAGATCACACGATAGGCTCGACTCACCGACCAGGGGAGAACGAATGGATCGACGCACGGACGCGGCCCTGGCAGGTCCGCTCGAGACCAATGGAAGTCTGCCGCTGCGGGTGGCGGTGTACTCGCGCATCACCGAGGCGATCCGCAACGGATCCCTGCCGATCGCCTCCCTACTCCCATCGGAGTCCGAGCTCGGCACGGCGATGGGCGTCAGCCGCACGGTCGTGCGGGAGGCCCTCATGCTTCTCGAGGAGGACCGCTTCGTGCGCTCGCGCCGGGGCATCGGGCGCTTCGTCGCCGACCGGCTGCCTCACCTCGGGCTGCAGAAGATCCGTCCGATCGAGGAGCTTCTCAGCGAGACCGGACCGACCGTGCACGTTCGCCGCACCCAGACTGCGCTGCAGTCCGCGTCGCCCGCGTTCACTGCGGACGCCGTCGGCATCCGCACCGACGAGGCCTCATGGTTTCTCGAGAGCGTCATCACCCGGGAGGGTGCACCCATCGCCCTGATCCAGGAGCACGTGCCGGGAGATCGCCTGAGCCGGCTCGGCGAGGCGGCGGTGGCGGCCGTGTCCGAGGCAGGCGTCGACGCGAACGCACAGGGTGACGCGGGAGATGCGGGACACAGTGCGCTCGCCGCGCTGATCGCGGTGCTCGGTCCGATCTTCGGGCCCGGCGAAACCGACATCACGCTCGGTGTTCCCGGTGCCACACGCGGCAAGCTGCTCGGGCTGCCCGCCAGCAGTCCGGTGCTCATCCTCACCCAGACTCTCGACCACGACGGGCGCCCGTTCTATCTCTCGAAGGCCCTGATCAACACCGACTTCGTGCAGCTGACGATCAGCCACGCGGTGCAGTCCTGAGCCGGGCCGCTACCGCAGCGCCGAGATAGTCATCGAGATCGCCTTGAAGTTCGCGATCCGCTGCTCGTAGCGGGCCGCGAGCACGATCAGGATGACGCCGCCCACGCCCAGCCACAGCCACCACGGCACCGCGCCGTAGGCCAGCGAGATCCAGGGCCAGAGCTGCGCGACCGCGTGCAGCATCAGCACGATCGCGCCGATCACGAACGGAGCCTGCAACTTGCGCACGGCACCGACCACGATCACCACGGTGGCAACGAGGCCGAGGCCCACCACCCGCCAGAGCGGGCTCTCGGTGATGTCGAGCAGCACAGACGGAACGTGCAGCACGAGCAGCCCGGGAGCAAGCCAGCGCCGGCTGCGCGCGGCCGGCGTGACGTCGAGGTGCAACCAACCGGTGGCCAGCAGGGCGATGGCCAGAGGAACGCTCACGATCTCCACCGTGGCCGGCGCCGCGTACGCGGACCCGGCGACCACGGCGCCGCCGCCAGCCCCGATTGCCACCCAGGCGACCATCCGGCCCAGTCGGCTGTCGTCGTACCAGAACGCCGCCAGGTGCAGCGCGGAGAAAGTCCAGACGAGCAGGATCACCCGGATGGTCGCCAGCGGCTCGTAGCCGAGTGCGGCCACCTCGGCCGCGAGAACCCCGACGATCGCCAGGACCAACAGGACGTAACCGAGGCGCAGCGTGGGGGCATCCGTCGCTTCGCCGCGGCCCGGGCCGGTACCCTCATCGGTGCGCCGGGTGACGGTGACGAGACCTGTGCCGACGGCCGCCAGGATCAGCGCCGAGGGCAGCAGCCATGCCTCGAGCCGGGTGTCGGGGCCGTTCGGCGCGAGCTCGAGCAGCGGCTGGATGCGGGATGCGGCCGTGAGCACAACCGTGAGCGCGCCGACGCCGAGGGCCGGCCAGGCGAGGGATTCCCAGCGCGGCCGGACCATGAGGAGCGCCCCGCTGACGGCGAACGCACCGCCGATGGTCAGGGCCAGCACGGGGCGGAGGAGATCGCCCGTGCCGCCGACCACCGCGCCGGGCAGCAGGGTCAGGGCCAGTCCGGCCGTGATCCAGCCGGCCCGCACGGCGACCGGCGCCTCGGTGTCGGCCGGTCGCGCGCGCCCGGCGAGCACCTGGCCGACGACGATAGCGAGGCCGAGCGGCACGGTCACGAACTCGAACGGTTCGGTGGCTTGCGTCCCCACGGCGCTCACCAGGGCGAACCCGGCCAGCCCCGCCGCAACCCAGCCGACGGCCATGGTCAAGGGCGCGCGCAGCCGCCACGCGGCCAGCACGTGCACGACCCCGAGGGCGAGCACGAGAACGGATGCACGCACCGCGGTCACGGCGGCGTCATCGGTCATATCGGCCCCGGTGAAGGCGGCAATCTCGGCCGTCGTCACGGTCGCCAGCGCCAGCACGAGCAGCGTGATGCTCGCGATGGTGCGCGGATGGAGGGTCGCGGGGTCGGTGCGGGCGCCGATCAGGAACGCCCCCGCCGCCGCGGCAGCGAGCGGGAACAACCAGCATTCGAGCCGCGCATCGGGTGCGCCGGGTGCGCCGAGCACGCGCATCAGCTGCACGATGCTGGTCACCAGGAGCCCGATTGCTCCGCTCGTCCAGGCGGCGGCAAGGTACGCCGATCGTGATGGCCCCCAGCGCGCGGCGGCAGAGCCCAGCAGCAGCACGCCGCACGCCGCGGCCATGACGATCGGACGCGCGGGCGAGCCGGAGGCCGAGGCGAGCGCCAGCGGCACGATCGCCACGAGCAGGCCGGCCAGGGTGAGCAGCGCCGCGGCCGGGCTTGCCGCTGCAGCCCGAGGGGTGCGGCCGAACCGGCGGATCAGCACGGCCAGGACCAGCAGCATGCCGGCGACCGGGAGCACGTACGGCTCAGGGGCCTCGGTGCCGACGTGGTTCAGCCCGACCCAGAGGCCGGCCGTGCCGAGCAGCAGGGCGAGCCAGCCAAGATGGCGTCGCGGTGACCGGGAGCCGAAGAGCCCGTCCGGGGCGATCGCCGTGACGAGGGCGGTCGCGCCGACCAGCAGCAGCACGAGCCAGGCGAGGGGGCTCCCGGCGGCGAGAGTCAGGAGAGTGCCGGGAACCAGAATCAGGCCCGCGCCGGCCTCGAGGGCGAGCCGGTCCGTCCGCCCTTGGGTGTTCGAGGCCGTGTCACGTGCCCCCACCGTGTCGAGTACGAGACCGAGGGCGCAGACGAGTAATGCCGCGGTCGCGACGGCGATGCCGTCCACGGGCGCGGGGGCATCCGTGGTCTGCCGCACGGACCAGATCAGCGCGAGCAGCGTTGGCGCGGCTGCGCCGAGGGCCACGACACGCTCGATCCGTGCGGTGCCGGAGTAGACGTGCAGCCGCCACCAGATTCCGATGGCGCCGAGCAGGATCACCGTGGGCACGACCGCCACGGCGGGGGAGCCCAGCAGCAGCGCGGCGCGAACGCCGGCCGGCAGGGTCTCCGCGAGACCGGTGACCGGTAGGGCGACGGCCGCCACGGTCGGGGCCAGCAGCGCCCAGAATGCCCAGCGGCGCTCGGTGTCGGTGAGGATGCGGCCCGCGGGGAATGACACCGCGAGCTGCAGCAGGGCGGTCGCGAGTGCGAGGGCGCGCAGGCCGTCGACGATGAGGGCCGTTTCAGAGGGTGGGGCCGCCAGCGTCAGGGCCCACGGCGTGACGACGGCGGCGACGAGCGTGAGCAGGGCGGCCCCGGCCAGGAGGATGCCCCGGCCGACGGCGGCCGTGCCGCGACCAAGCAGCAGCCGGGCGACGAACAGCGCCAGAATCGCCGAGACGGAGCCGATCCACCAGGTGCTGCTGCTGTGCCAGCTGATGATGTAGCCGAACGTCTCGGCCAGGATCAGGAAGGGCACGATCACGGGCCGGAATGTGCCGAGCGGCAGCCGACCCCGGCGGTTCAACAGCAGCACGACCAGCGCGAGCGTGCCGAGGAGCGCGTAGAGCCCGGTCACCACGGCGAGCGGGCCGATGAAGGGCACCAGGAACACCGTGACACCCATGAACAGCGAGGCGACCACCCTTCGACGGGGTTTCAGGATGCCGCCCAGCGCCCAGGTGAGACCGGTGAGCCCTCCGACGGCGGCCAGGGTGCCGAGTGCCCAGGCGTTGTGTGCCACGTTCACTTCCATCGGCTCGTCGCTGGCGGCAAGCCCGCTCAGAAGTGCGACTCCCAGCGGCCAGGCCGCATAGCCGACGACGAGGATCGCCGCGTTTGCCGCGACCACGGCGGCGGTCACCCCGGCCCAGATCGCGGCCAGGCGGGTCGGACCCACGGCACGACGCCGCGCGTAGAGTTCGGCGGCGAGCGAAAGCGCCGCCGCGATCAGGATCGGCAGGATCAGCATCAGGGTCAGATTCTCGGCGCGGCCGGCCCCGATCGGGGCGATGGTGGTGACGGCCAGGGCGGCGAGGGCGGCCAAGCCGTAGGCGAACCCGCGGTAGCTCGCCGCGGCATCCACCCGAGGCAGGATCACGAGCACGTGCAGCAGGGCCGCGACCGCGACGGCGCCCAGGGTCCAGAGCGGGGCGAGCACGATGGCCTCGTCGACGAACGGGGCGGTGGTGCCGGCACCGACCAGTGCGAGCGCGGTCAGCACGAGGAGGGCCAGGCGCTCCGGTGCACGATCGACCGACGGCCAGTAGCGGTGTCCCGCGCCAGCGGCCGGTGCGGCCGGTGCGGTATGCGCATCCGGTGCGGCCGGCACGGCGGCCGGGCTCGGCAGGGTGAAACGGTGGAGCAGCGCACCCACCGCGGCGCCCAGGAACCCGAGGTAGAGGCGGGTTTCGTCCGGCTGTCCGGCGGCGAGACCGGCGACGAGCAGGCCGAGTCCCGGTGCGGCGACGGCGAAACCGGCCACGCTGGCGACCCGGAGTCCGGACACCGCGTGCCAGCCGAGGAACAGCGCGGTGCAGACCGTCAGCGTGACGCCCCAGTAGGCCGGGCCGTCCGCGGAGGCGAGACCGAACAGGTCGTTCGCACGCAGCGCCCAGGCGTCGAGGAGCACGAGCACCACGGCGAGCACGCCGATTCCCTCCGACGTGGCGACGAGCCGTCTGCGCCGCAGAACGCCGGATGTGACGAGCGCGGCGACGGTGAACAGCGCGATGATCGCCGAGCGCGCCTCGAGTCCGGCGAAGATCCAGGCCACCGTGAGGAAGAAGATCGCGGCCACCGAGACCAGAGTCACACCGACCAGGAGTAGCAGCACCTGCACGCTCGAGCGCCGCGGAGCGGCGGGAACGGACTCCGGGGCTGGCGAGCGCGCGCCGGCCGGCGGTCGGGAAGGCGTGAGGGTGGGCGCGGTGGGCGCGGCGGGCGGGATCGCGAGCCGGGGTGGGGTGACCGGGGTGGCCGGAGCGACTGGAGTGCTGAGCGCTGCGGTGGCAGCCGGGGCGCTGTCGGCCAGGCGCTGCGCAGCCGTCCGCGCTTCGGCGAGGTCGAACCGGATACGCCCGATCAGTTCCCGGCGGCGGTCGAGCGAGGCGGCGGCATCCGTCGATGCGGTCAGCACCTGCACCGCGGCCGGGTGCCGGAGGTCGAGCCCGCAGCTCGAACAGACGGAGGAATGCAGCAGGGCGCGGCACGCCGGGCACCGGGTCGTATCGGTGAGTTCGGTCGCACTCCGCGGCCAGATGACAGTGCCCGCGAACTCCGCAAAGGAGTCGTCTGAATCGGTCCGTGACATCGTTGCCCCTCGCTGGATGAGAACTCCCCCAAGGGTACTGGCCGGCCGTCCCGACCGGTTCGTGCGCGGTCAACCGGGGGAAAACCCGGCCGGCGCGGCCTTCGTGCGCCCCGGCAGCGCCGGACTAGAGCCGGTGCTCCGCCAGCCAATCCACGAGCACCCGATTGAAATCCGCCGGCCGTTCGACGCTCGGCAGGTGGGCGGTATCGCGGAAGGTGAAGCCGGTGACGTCAGGGAGCGTCGACAGGACGTACTCATATTCGGCGAGATGCGGGGTGATGTCGAACTCACCGACCGAGACGAACGCGGGTACCTCGATGTCGCTGACCTGGTTGAAAGCGGGCGGCTCGAGCGGAATCGGCGTCGGGGACTCTTCCGCATGCGCGGCGTTGACACGGCCCAGCGCGTAGGCGGTGGCCACGAATTCGGGGTCGAGGTCGGCCTCGGTGCGCAGTGGGCCGAACGCCCAGAGCGCCACCTCGAGGCGCACCAGACGGTGCCAGTCCTGGGCGTCGAACGCGGCATCCAGTTCGTCGAACCGGGCGTCCTCGAGATCGGTCAGTTCAACTTCGGGGAACCCGCTGGGCCCGGCTCCCACGGTCACCAGGCCGTCCACGCGGTCGGGGCTCTCCGTGGCCAGGTCGATGGCGGTCCCGCCTCCGCGAGAGCACCCGATCAGCGTGGCCGACGCCACCCCGAGGTGGTCGAGCACCGCGAGGGCGTCCGCGCGCGGCGAGAACTCCACGTTCTCGGTGGTCGTCTGGCCGCATCCGCGGCTATCGAAACGGATGACGAAGTGGCCGGCAGCCAGCGCGTCGATCTGCGGGTCCCACATGCGCAGATTGGCGATGCCGGCATGCAGCAAGAGGAGTGCCGGTGACGATACGTGGCCGGCCGTCTCGTAGTGGAGCGACGCGCCCGGAACGGTGAGGTGAGGCATGATTCAGCGTAGGCGTGCGGCGGGCGCCGCGGCAAGGGAATTACCGTCAGCGCACGAATCTGTGACCGCTGAATGCCGGCGACCCCAACCCGGGTGACGGGTGTGCAGGTGGACAAATTGACATCCATCGGGGCAAGAGTCACACTCGATATATCGACGCCGATCGATTAGTTGATTGTCTGCCGCTCTGGGCCACGACGTGGCCCCATGAATTGGACCCACGACCTGGGACCAGCGGATCAACCCCATGGCGCTCGCCCCAGAGTCGCGCGACGCCCCCATCAATGCCCCGTCACCTGCGCCGGGACTGAGCGGGCAAGTCCGAGGACTCTTGTGTCCCGGTTGCCCCGCGAACTCCTGCTCGCTTCGCGTGGCCGAAATATACGAAGAACACCATGAACGCGTACATCACGACCACCACCAACCTGGTCCTTCCTGTCGGTACCTACGTGACCGAATCAAGCGGCCGCATCGTCGCACCGAATGGATACGTGAGCACCGTTCGGTCAGACCTGACCGAGGGTCGATACGCGTCCCACAGCTGACACGAACTATACGTTCGCCGGGCCCCTACCGGGTGCCTCTCTCTTGTCCCCGAGACCAGCCGGATGACCCTGGCCGGTTCGCTCGCGAACGTGCGCCCGACCGACCCGCCGTTCCAGGCAACTCATGGCCATTCTCCCCGCGACAGTGATTCCGGCACGCCTATGGCCCATCCGGCAGGATGGGCCATAGGCGCTTTCAACCCAGAGTCGTGCTGAGGGTGTTGTCTATTCCAGGATGCCGCAGGCGGCCGGATCCGTTGCTTCTGCAGGCAGGTTCGGGTCGAGCTCGCTTGGACCCTGGCTGAAGTCATACTCGCCGTTGCCGTTGTAGTCGACGCCATGGATCACGACGACGCCTTCGCCCTCGCGGATGGAATCAGCGATCTCTTTCGCCGTTCCCGTTTCGCTGGGGCCGGGGTATCCGGTTCCCGCCACCTTGGTGATGTGGAGATTGTCGCGGCTGTAGTGGTAGCTGCCGCTCTCAGACACCGGGAAACGGGTGACGTCCAGGAAGCTGGCCGGTGAGGTGTCCCCTGTCGTCGTCAGTGAGACGACGACCGGTCCGTAGGCGGGAATCCCTTCCACGGTGTTCAGGCGGCCATCACCGTTGCTGTCCAGTGCGATGGTGGGGCACTCCTTCATCGCCTGGTTGCCGTAGTGAATATGTTGAGCGTGCGGGGCATCGGGCGTCAGCCCGGAGGCGTGCACTTCAATGTGCTTGATCTTCTGGTTGCGAACTGTCGCGGTTGCAGTTCCGGATGCCCCGGAGCCGTTGAGTTCCGTGAGGTTCGCGGTCAACGTCACCGTTTTGGGGGTGCGTTCGGATTGCGTGGTCTGCGCTTGAGCTGCTCCGGACCCGAGTACGGCTGCGGCGAACAACGCAACAGTCGAAACTCCGAGAATTCCGATGGAATGTCGTTTCACGATTACTCCTTGGTCAGCGGTCAACGAGGAGATCCCGTTGATCATGGGTGGTTCGGAGCGGACAGTAATGAGGTTTGGTCATGTAGACAAGGCCGGGTGCGTGTCGGTCATCCGAGCAGGTCGCAGTTTTGCCGGTCCATCCACAGGGTTCTTGAACTAAGGTTAGCCTTGCCTCAGTTTGACTGCGGGGGAAAACTTCGACCAGAGACAGCCGTGCGCACCGACAAAACATACGATGCATTCCCGCCCGCAAAAATATGTGCGGTAGAACCACTGAGGAGCACCCAACGCGACCCGGCGGGCGGTCTTGAGGCCCTCCGACTCCTCTCCGGTGATCCGTCCGCGACTGCCCTTGTGACCGCGAATGGAACCATAAACTACGCCGAACTGGACGAACTGGTCCGTGACCGGCGGGAATTATTGGGAGACGGCCGCCGACTTGTCATGGTGTCGTGCGCGAACGCCCTGGAGCCCCTGGTGACTTATCTCGCCGCGCTCGCGGCGGGGCATCCAGTTCTCCTCATCGCAGGCGACGGGGACGAGCCGAGCCAGGAGCGGAACAGGAACGGGCTCCTTGAGCGTTACGACCCCGACGTGGTTTTGGCGCCCGTCGGCGGCGAATGGCGTCTGGATGAGCGACGCGAGGGAAGCCGGCACACGTTGCACCCTGAGCTGGCACTGCTGCTCAGCACCTCGGGCTCGACAGGATCGCCGAAACTCGTTCGGCTGTCACGCGAGAATGTGCGCAGCAACGCGAGAAGCATCGCCGACTACCTCGCCCTGACCGAGCAGGACCGGGCGGCCACAACCCTGCCGATGCATTACTGCTACGGCCTCTCAGTCGTGAACAGCCATTTGATCTCCGGGGCGAGCCTGCTCCTCACCGAGCGTTCGGTGGTCGAGTCTGAATTCTGGAACGAGTTCGACGCGGCAGGGGCCACCTCCTTCGCCGGCGTTCCCTACACCTTCGACCTTCTCGATTCGACCGGATTCGCTGGGCGCCAACATTCGAGCCTGCGCTACATCACTCAGGCCGGCGGCCGGCTCGGCCCCGACCGGGTGCGCGATTACGCCCGGCTGGGGCAGGAACGTGGATTCGATTTCGTCGTCATGTACGGACAGACGGAGGCGACCGCACGGATGGCCTACCTGCCGCCGGAGTTGGCGGCGACCCGGCCTGAATCCATCGGAATCCCGATACCGGGCGGGCAGTTCCGCATCGACGACGCCGACGAGCACTCGGTCGGTGACCTCGTGTACACCGGGCCGAACGTCATGATGGGATACGCGGAGAGCCCGGAGGAACTCGCCGCTGGACCGACAGTGGGGGATCTGCGCACCGGCGATCTAGCCCGCCAGCACGACGACGGACTCTTCGAAATCGTCGGGCGGAGCAGTCGCTTCGTCAAGATATACGGCCTGCGGATCGACCTCGACCGGGTCGAACGGCTCCTTGACGACGACGGTGTCGAAGCGAGGGCGGTGAACCATGAGGAACGCCTTGTGGTCTTCGTGCGAGAGCGGTGGGCCCTCGGGCTCGTCGCGCCGATCGCCGCGGAGGCGCTTGGCTTGCCCGATCACAGCGTCCGGGTGCACCTTGTCGCGGAGTTCCCCCTGACGTCCAGCGGCAAGCCAGACACCGCGAGCCTGCTCCGGGAGGCGGCGCTCCTCGAGCGCAAAGTCCCGCTGGTGGATCGCAGAGGGACCGTGACGGCGGAGAATATTCGGGCGCTCTACTCAACCCTCCTCGACCGCCCGGATGCGGTCCTGGACGACAGCTTCGTCGCGCTGCACGGCGACTCGCTCAGTTACGTCGAGGTCTCGGTGCGGCTCGAGCAGATGCTCGGCACGCTCCCCAGGGACTGGCCCGCGAAATCGGCCCGGGAGTTGGCCAACCGCCGAACCGCACCGTCCGGGGCGCGACCCCGACGGTCGCTGGCGCGCATGGAGACATCCGTCTTGCTGCGGGCTATCGCCATCGCGCTCATCACGGGGACGCACGCCAACCTCTTCCACATACAGGGCGGTGCTCACCTGCTGCTCGGAATCCTGGGCTACAACCTGGCCCGATTCCAGTTCGCCGATGTACCTCGGCCGATGCGGCTCGGGAAGCTTCTGCGCAGCGCCGTCCAGATCTTCGTCCCGGCCGTGCTGTGGATCGGTGGAGTTGCCCTGATTGGAGGGATGTACGAACCCGCGACGGTCTTCATGCTGCACAACCTGCTCGGCGGCGACGAACGCTGGACGGTGCAATGGCAGTACTGGTTCCTGGAATCTGTCGTGTGGACGATCCTCGGCCTGGCGCTTCTCTTCTGCGTGCCCCAGCTCGACCGGATCGAGCGCCGATACCCCTTCGTCTTCGCGGCGTCCTTCTTTGCGGGGGCGCTTCTGCTTCGCCTGCTGCTGACCGGAGGGGTCGAGGCCGGGCCGACCGAACGGTATTCGCTGCCGATCGTGCTCTGGCTCATCGCTCTCGGCTGGCTCATCGCACGTTCCACGGACGTCACGCGGCGGGTGCTGAGCTCGGCGGTCGTCGTGCTCTCCGTTCCGGGCTTCTTCGGCGACCCGGCCCGCGAGGCGACCACGATAGCGGGACTGCTTCTTCTCCTCTGGCTTCCGGCCGTGCCCCTCCCGCGGATTCTGGTGCCGGTGCTGAGCGTCGTGGCCTCGGCATCGTTGTTCGTATATCTCGTCCATTGGCAGGTCTTCCCGCTTTTCGGGAACGACGTACCGCTGCTCGCCACCCTCGCCTCCTTCGCGGTGGGTATCCTCGCCTGGCGAGGGTATTACGCACTGAGCGCTTGGTGGACTCGTCATCCCGCGGTCGCAACCCGCACGCTTATGACCAATGTATTCGCGACAAGAACGTCGGCCGGTCGCCGGCGGTGACGTTGGGCTGGATGAGCGGGGCATAGTTCGGGGCGAGGTCGGGTGCGGTTAGGAACGCGGGAGACGTCGTCCCCCGATGAGCAGCCAGAAGATCATGGCGGTCTCGCCCACGAAGCCGAACAGGCCGAAGGTCGGGGTGAAAGCGGGTGCCACCACCAGGCCGATGAGGTCGGCAATGTAACCGATGCCGGCGAGACCGATCAGGATTCCAAAGACCTTCGGCATGAAGCCGGAGCGGATCGACAGATAGGCGATCAGGAGGAGATGCACCCCGAACAGGCCCAGGGCGGTGTTCCAGATCGACGAGAACGAGTCGATGTCGTCCAGCGCGGCTTCCGGGGTATCGAGGTTGTTGAAGGCGACCACGAGCCGGCTGAGGGCGACCATGAACCACCCGGCGAAAGCGATTCTGATCAACCCGGCAACAGCGGAGACAACACGGCTGACGGGCTTGAAGAGCGCGTAGGTGCCGGCGGCGGCGACGACGTCCAGCACGACGACGACACACAGTGCGCCGATCCCGGCGAGCCACAGCGCCGGCGAGGCGGAAATGGCGTCGGTCGTCTTTTCCGCATCACCGGCGGTCACGAGGCCGTTGATGGCGATGAAATAACCAAAGATCGAGAGGAACACCATGGCCGTGAGGGCGGTGCCCGTTACGAGGGCCCCGGTTCGCTGCGCCCAGCGGAAGGGGTTGAGGGTGACAGCCGGCGCTGTGGTGCTGGGCGCGGGGTGAAGGTGAGTGGTCATGGCTCGCAATCCTTACTGTATCTGCGGCTAAAGCTTACGACGTATGCTTATAATGTAAGTAAAATATATGTACGTGGTAAGGTTTGTCAACGGCTATGAGTGCAGGAGAGAAACTTGGCAGCAGCACGTGAAGCAGCACCCGCACCCCGAGCTCGTTTGAACCGCGAGCGGGTGATCGCTACCGCCGTTCGCCTCGCCGACACTGAGGGGCTTGGAGCACTCACGATGCGGCGTCTGGGCGAGGACCTGAACGTGAAGGCCATGTCGATCTATAACCACGTGGCCAACAAGGATGACCTCATCAACGCCATGGCCGATGCGATCTTCAGCGAGATCGAATTGCCGTCACACAGCGATGAGTGGAAGCCGGCCATCCGAAAGCGCTCGATCTCATTCCGGGATGTCCTCGCCCGTCATGCTTGGGCTACGACCGTTCGTGACTCCGGAACGAACCCGGGACCGGGCACCCTCCGGCACCACGACCGGGTGATCGGAACCTTCCGCAACGGCGGTTTCTCGATCGAGAAGACGGCCCACGCGTTCTCCGCTGTCGACAGCTATATCTACGGGTTCGCGATGCAGGAGAAGAGCCTGCCCTTCAGCACGCCGGAAGAGACGGCAGTGATGGCCGCGATCATGCTGGCGCAGCTGCCCACAAGCGAGTACCCGTACCTGGCTGAACTCACGGCCGACCACGTCTTGAAGCCCGGATACTCCTATGGGGATGAATTCCTGGTCGGGCTCGACCTCATGCTCGACGGACTCGAGACCATGCGAGACACCGATCAGGCCTTTGAATGAATGAGGGCGTCATGAGACACACGTGACGGGCACCCATTGACATTCCACGCGGCAGCCGCGCCCCGGCCGTCACCTACACGGTGGTGGCGTCATCGACCTGGCCGACGAGCTCCTCGATGATGTCCTCGAGGAACAGAACGCCCGTGGCGACTCCGTCAGCGTCGAACGATGTGGCGACATGCGCACCGAGGCGCCGCATTGACGCCAGGGCATCCTCGAGCTCGCTGCCCCGGAACACGGAGGCCAGGCGACGGATGCGTTTGGCCGGCACCGGCTCCGTGAACGTGCTCCCGGAGGTGAGGTCCATCACGTCTTTCAGGTGCAGGTAGCCCGTGGGCTGCCCGTCGACGTCAGTGAGGATGTACCGGGAGTAGCCGTGCTGGGCGACGGCCCGCTGGATGTCGGCGGGTGACGCGGATGCCGGCAGGCAGACCATTGAGCCGATCGGCACCTCCACGTCGGAGACTCGCTTCGAGGTGAACTCGAACGCGGCGGAGAGGGTGCCCGAGGCATCCGTCAGCAGGCCCTCTCGGGTGGACTGCTCCACGATGCCGGCCACCTCGTCGAGGGTGAATGCGCTGGTCGCCTCATTCTTCGGCTGCACCTTGAACAGGCGCAGCACCCCGTTCGCCAGCCAGTTCAGGCTGACGATCACCGGGCTGAAGATGCGGGCGACGAGAACGAGCGGCGGCGCCAGGATGAGCGCGGCGCGGTCGGGCACGGAGAAGGAGATGTTCTTGGGCACCATCTCGCCGAACACCACGTGCAGGAACGTCACGAGCGCGAGCGCGATGGCGAAGGCGATCACGCTGATCGCGCGCTCAGAGAGTCCGGTCAGGGCCAGCGGGTACTCCAGCAGGCCGTGGATGGCCGGCTCGGACACGTTCAGGATCAGCAGCGAACATACGGTGATGCCCAACTGGCTGGTCGCCAGCATCAGGGTCGCGTGTTCCATCGCCCAGAGGGTGGTCTTCGCCGCCTTGTTGCCGCGGGCGGCGAGCGGCTCGATCTGCGACCGGCGGGCCGAGATCACAGCGAACTCGGCGCCCACGAAGAACGCGTTGACGGTCAACAACACGACGAGCCAGATCAGGCCCGGCCAGTACTCACTCATGGGTCAGGTCCTTCTGGATTCGGGTGACGATTCGGTCGTGTCTGGTGGCCAGGCTCGGATCGTGCTCGGGGTCTTCCGGGGTGTAGCGCACGCGCTGAACCTGCACGCCATCGACTCGGTCGATCCGCAGGATGCCCCCGTCGACGGGGACCTCGTCGCCGAGTTCGGGAATGCGGTCGAGCTGATCGGCGATGAAGCCCGCGACGGTCTCGTAGTCGCCGTCCTCGGGAACCGTGACGCCCGTACGATCGAACAGCTCGTCCGGCCGCCAGCCGGCGTCGAACACCACGGAACGCCCCGAACGGATGACGCCGGCTTTCGCCCGGTCATGCTCGTCTTCCAGCTCGCCCACGAGTTCTTCGACGAGGTCCTCGAGAGTGACAATGCCCGCCGTTCCGCCGTATTCGTCCGCGACGACCGCGATCTGGAAGCCCTGTCTGCGCAGCAGGCCCAGGAGCGTGTCGACGGCCATCGACTCGGGCACACGCAGTGCCTCCACCTTCAGCTCGTCGGCGGTGACCTGGTCGCGTTGCGCCAGCTCGACGGCGAAGGCCGCCTTGACGTGCAGCACCCCGACGATGTCGTCGGAATCCCTGTCGATCACGGGGAAGCGGGAGTAGCCGGTGGCCGTGGACAGGGCCAGGATGCTCTCGGCAGAGTCGGTGACCTTGACCGAGGACATCCGTACCCGGGGGGTCATGACGTCGTCGACCGTGTGGTTGGCAAAGCGCAGCGTGCGGTGCAGCATGGCCGCGTGGTCGTTGTCGAGCACGCCTTCCGTCGCGGACCGGCGCACGAGGAAGCTGAGCTCTTCGGCGCTGCGGGCACCCGAGAGTTCCTCTTTCGGCTCGATGCCGACCAGGCGGATCAGGGCGTTGGCGGTGTTGTTGAACAGCAGGATGACGGGCTTGAATACGGCGGTGAACAGGGCCTGCGGGGGCACCACGATCTTTGCCGTGCCCAGCGGCACAGCCAGGGCGAAGTTCTTCGGCACCAGCTCGCCGATCACCATGGAGAACAGGGTGGCCAGCGAAATGGCGATGATGGTGCCGAGCAGCGGCACGAGTCCTTCGGGCACGCCGGCGCCCGTGAGCGGCCCGGTCAGCAGCGAGCTGATGGCGGGCTCGAAGGTGAACCCGGTCAACAGGGTGGTCAGCGTGATGCCGAGCTGCGCGCTGGACAGGTGCGTGGAGGTGATCTTCAGGGCCTTGATGGTCGGGCCGAGGCGTTTCTCGCCGCGTTCCTGCCGGGCCTCGAGCTCGTTGCGGTTCAGGGTGACCAGGGAGAATTCGGCGGCGACGAAGATGCCCGTTCCGACGGTGAGGAGAAGCCCGACCCCCACCATCGCCCACTCAAACAGCATGTGGCCCTCTCAGATTCGGGCGCAGGATGTCGAGGCGTGGCTGGATGGGCGAGGGTTTATCAGGGTCCATGAGGAGGGTAAGACTATCGGGCGGTGCCCGGCTGTGGCTGGGAAACTCTCGGTTCCGGCCTCCCTAAGCTCGTCGCGTGGGCGGTGTTCTGGTCGGCTTCTCCATCATCGGATTCGTGATCCTGGTACGCTATCTCGTCGAGCTCCTCGGCATCATCGGCGTCGGCGCCGGGCTGGCCATCAACCGGGTGTTCTTTCACACTCCGATGGCTGAAACCGTGCTGGGTGCGGCTGCTCCTGACGTTCGGCATGTCGTTGCACGGGGAGCGCCTGCTCAAGGCGGGGTCGGGGCGCAAACGCGTGGCGGCGGCATCCGTCATCAAGGGGGTCGTGATGCCGGTGGTGCCTACATCTTCGGCCGGTTCGTCTCCGGCTGGACGCTGCGGAGCTGTTCGCGGTGGTGGCCGTCGCGGCGCTGCCTGCCCCGATCTAGCGGCCGGCCGGCCGATGGCCGAGCACGACATCGATCGCTCGAAGCCGAACACGGCTCCGGACCACAACGCGAGGGAATGCCGGCCGAGCTGAGTCCGAGGCCCTGCGCCTCGTTCCGAACGAATTCGACGGAGATTTTGCTTTAGAAAGCGTGTCTCGGCTCAAAAACGGGTGCTTGACCTAAAATCTCCGTCGAATTGGTTCGACGCCGGGCACAGCGTTCCGCCTTCGATGAACCGAGGCCACTCGGTGCGGTCAGCTCTGACCTTGCGAAAGCGACACAACCAAACGATTCGGACTCACTCATCTAGCTCCGGGGGCCGCCGTCGCAGCCAGGGGTGCAGCATCCGGGTGATCTGGGGCATGACCAGGAAGGTCCTGGCCCCGCTGAGCCCAGCGCGTGGCCTCAGAGATGCGGGTCGGCTCGACGCGGCGGGTGACGGAGACGGTGACGAAGGTCGCTGGGCGCGCTTGTGGCGATCTTGTGGCGATACTGTGGCGCCCCCAGGGTACGGAAGACATTGTGCGAGTAGCGCCGCCGCGCTCGCGCTCGCACGCGCCGTTGCCGGCACGTTTCCGGCTCGGTGCGCCGGTTAGAAGATCATCGGGCGGTCGTCGTCTTCGCCCTCGAGGGCCAGCTCCACGACCACGGGAACGTGGTCGCTCGGCGCATCACCCTTGCGCTCATTGCGGTGGATGCTCGCCGCGGTCACCAGATCCGCGAACGCGGGGGAGCCGAGGATGAAGTCGATCCGCATGCCTTCGTTGCGGGGGAACCTCAGCTGTTTGTAGTCCCAGAAGGTGTAACCCTCCGGAGCCAGCGGGCGCACCACATCGAGGATGCCCTCCGCCTCGAACGCGCGGAACGCGGCCCGCTCGGGCTCGGAGATGTGAGTGGATTTGCCGGGAACGAAGCTCGGGTCACCCATGTCACGCTCGAATGGGGCCACGTTCCAGTCGCCCATCAGTGCGAGGGCCAGGTGCGGGTCGCGAGCCAGTTCGTCCCGGGCGTGCGCGCGCAGGCGCTCCAGCCAGTCCAGCTTGTAGGCGAAGTGCGGGTCGTCGATGCTGCGTCCGTTCGGAACGTACAGGCTCCACAACCGCAGGTCCTCCACCGTGACGCCGAGCGCCCGGGCCTCGAGCGGGAGGCCGGGACCCTCCTGGCCCTTCAGAAAGCCGGGCATGCCGGGGAAGCCGGTGGCGACATCCGCCATCTCGAGGCGACTGGCGAACGCGACGCCGTTCCACTGGCTGAGGCCGTGGACGGCGAGCTCGTAGCCGGCGTCCTCGAACGCCTGCGCCGGGAACTGCGGAGGCTTACATTTGATCTCCTGCATCGCGAGCACGTCGATGTCCTCGCGCACCATCCAGTCGACGACCCGGCCGACTCGGGCACGGATGGAGTTGACGTTCCAGGTGGCGATGCGCATGCTTCCAGCCTATTTGACGGATGCGCTGTGACGGATTCCCGGCCACGCCGGTGCTGCGCCGTTACGCGCGTGGCGGATGCCGCTCGGGCGTTTCTAAGTGGGGAGGGGAGTTCTCGGAGCCGGGAGTGACAGGATCGAACCACAACGAAAGGCAGGGCGGTACCCATGACGGATTTGCAGATCGGCTACGCGGCGATGCTGGAGCAGTTCGCGCCCGCGGAGGCGGTGGCCCTGTCGGCCTACGCCGAGGAACACGGGTTCACCGGGGTGATGGCGGCCGACCACTTCCAACCGTGGGTGCCCGCCCAGGGTGAGTCCTCGTTCGTCTGGAGCGTGCTCGCGGCGATCGGTGAGCGCACGAAGGGGGACCTCGGGCCCGGCGTCACCGCGCCCACCTTCCGGTGGCACCCGGCGATGGTGGCGCAGGCCTCCGCGACGCTCGCCTCGATGTACCCCGGCCGGCACTGGCTCGGCCTCGGCTCCGGCGAAGCTCTGAACGAGCACATCATCGGCCAATATTGGCCGGAAGCCCCCGAGCGCATCAACCGCATGTTCGAGGCCATTGACATCATCTCCAAGCTGTTCACCGCCTCCATCGCAGGCAAGGACGTCAAGCACTCCGGCCAGTTCTACAAGCTCGAGTCGACCCGGCTCTGGACCATGCCCGAGGTGGCCCCGGAGATTCTCGTCGCCACCGCCGGCCCGGTCACGGCCAAGCGCGCCGGGCGTCACGCCGACGGCCTGATCACGGTCGGAGCCCCGCTGGAAAAGATCTCGATGCTGTTCGGCAAGTTCGACGACGGCGCCCGGGATGGCGGCAAGGACCCGGCCGCTATGCCCAAGGTGCTGCAGCTGCACATGAGCTGGGCCGAAACCGACGAGGAGGCCATGCGGAACGCCCTGGTCGAGTGGCCGAACGGCGGGATGAAGTTCCCGAAGGGGGATATCCGTTCACCGTTCGAATTCGAGCAGATCGCCAAACTCGTTCGCCCCGAGGACTTTGAGGGCCGCATGATCATCTCAGCCGACCCCGACGACCACCGGGCCTACATCCAGAAGTTCGTCGACCTCGGCTTCGACCGCATCTACCTGCACAACGTGGGCCGCAACCAGCGCCAGTGGATCGACGTTTTCGGCGCATCCGTGCTGCCGAAGCTCGTGCGCTAGTGGTGCCAGAACCAACCGGCCTGCACGTTTTCGTGCTGGAGGGCATCGGTGAGGTCGAGGCCGGCGCAGACCTCGCTGCGCTCATCGCCGACGCGGCAGGCAGCCGCCTGCGCGACGGCGACATTCTCGCGGTGACAAGCAAGATCGTGTCCAAGGCCGAGGGCCGCCAGGTGCGGGCGGCCGATCGGGAGCAGGCGATCACCGACGAGACGGTGCGGGTCGTCGCGACCCGCACCTTTCCCGGCGGGATGACGCGGATCGTCGAGAACCGCCAGGGCCTGGTGATGGCGGCGGCCGGCGTCGACGCGAGCAACACCCCCGACGGGTTCGTGCTGCTCCTTCCCGTCGATCCGGATGCCTCCGCGCGCGCCCTCTGCACAGCCCTCCACGAACGCACCAGCCTGCGGCTCGGCGTGCTGATCACCGACACCGTCGGGCGCCCGTGGCGTGAGGGCCAGACCGACATCGCGATCGGCGCCGCCGGAGTCACGGTTCTCGACGACCTGCGCGGCACGACCGATGCGTCCGGCCGGCGCCTCGACGTGACCGTCGCCGCGGTCGCCGATGAGATCGCCGGCGCGGCCGATTTGGTGAAGGGCAAGACCAGCGGCAACCCGGTCGCGGTCGTGCGCGGGCTCGGTCGCCTCGTGGGCGAGCTCGACGAAGCGGATGCGCGCGGAGCGACCCGGCTGCTGCGGCCGAGCGAGAACGACATGTTCCGGCTGGGGAGCGCCGAGGCGCACGCCGAGGGTTTCTCGGAAGGGTACGCGGCGGGGCTGGCCGCTGCCGCCGTCGACGCGGCATCCGTCGTTTCCGTCACCGAATGAGCTGGGTGGCGATCGTGCCCGTCAAGGGCAACCCCGGGGCGAAGAGCCGGCTGGGCGAGCGGCCCGATCGGGCCGGGCTGGCGGATGCCTTCGCTCTCGACACGGTCGCGGCTCTGCTGGCGGCGCATGGTGTCGACCGGGTGCTGGTCGTCACGGGCGACGGTGAACTTTCGGGTCGGCTGGCCGAGCTCGGGGTCGACATCGTGCGCGAGGCCCCGGTGCGCGAATCGATCCTGCCCGCAGACCCGTTGAACGCGGCAATCCGGCAGGGACTGATGGTTGCCCGCGGGGCATTTCCGGAGGCGAACCTGGCCGTGCTGACCGGCGATCTGCCGGCGCTGACGCCCGCGGATGTCGAGCGCACTCTGCACCTCGCCGCCGCGCACGATCGCAGTTTGGTGCCCGACGCGGCCGGAACCGGCACCACGACTCTGCTCGCGCTCGCCGGAGTCCCGATCGAGCCTCGGTTCGGGGTTGGGTCTCGGGCCGCCCATGAGGCCGCCGGCCATGTGCCGCTCGTGCTGGCGGCATCCGTTTCGATCCGTCACGACGTCGATACCGCCGCCGACCTTGCGGTGGCGCAGCGTCTCGGCGTCGGGCCGCACACCCTCCTGGTCGTCAAGGCCCCGGGGTCGGACGCCGCGCGCTGATCGGCGCGTCGCTACAGTCGGAGATTTTTCGCAAAACGCCGGGTGAGCGCCGTGAACGGCGTGTCGCAAAAATCTCCGAGGTTACGTGCACGCCCGTTGCGGCAGGGAGTCGAAACTGTTGCCGCTATGGATGGAGCTGCCGCGGCTGTGCTACTGCCGCTCAGACGACGGAGAGGGTGCCGCGAGCGAGGGCGAGCGCATCCGCCGCGAGCCGCATGGTTGTCGCGGCATCCCGCATCCAGAGCGGCACGGCGACCGAATGGATGCCGGCCGCCGCCAGCGCAGGCAGCGCGCCGGCATCCGTCTCGTCCACCAGCCACCCGTCGAGCACGCCGCCCGCGGCGCGGGAGCCGTAGTGCAGGCCCACGGCCTCGGCCGTAGTCTCGACGCCGATGGTGTGCAGGCAGGCGTCGGCCATGCCGCGCACGGCCGCGCCCGCGATGATCGGCGAGACGCCGACCACCGCGGCGGCGCTGGAACAAAGGGCGTCCCGGATGCCCGGTACGGCGAGGATCGTGCCGACCGAAACGACCGGGTTCGACGGCGGCAGGATCACCAGGTCGGCCGTCATGATGGCGTCGACGACGCCCGGCGCGGGCACTGCGGACTCAAGTCCGACCTGCACGAACTCGGTCGCCGGAACGCCGGCGCGGTAGCGCACCCACCACTCCTCGAAGTGGATCAGCTCGCCGGCCCGGTGCTCATCGGCATCCATAGCCAGTCGGGCATGTGTCTCGACGGGGATGTCGCTCATCGGCAGCAGGCGCGCCCCGGGCTGCCAGCGGCGGCAGAGGAACTCGGTGGCCTCGCTCAGCGTGGAGCCGTTCCGGAGCAGGTCGCTGCGCACGATGTGGGTGGCCAGATCCAGGTCGCCGAGCGTGAACCAGGACCAGCCGCGCCCGTAGGCTGCGATCTCAGCGGAGGCGCGGCGGGACTCCTCGGGCCGCCCCCAGCCCTGCTCCTCGTTGATGCCTCCGCCGAGGGTGTACATCACGGTGTCGAGGTCCGGGCAGATGCGCAGCCCGTCCAGCCACATGTCATCGCCCGTGTTCACGATCACCGTCACCGTCGCCTCCGGCTCGGTTTCCGCCAGGTGCTTCAGCAGCCCGCGGGTGAACCGGGCGCCGCCGATGCCGCCGGCCAGAACGGTGATGGTCGTCATCTGTGCGCTCTTCCATGCTGGGTGACTTCGGGTTCACGGGGAGGCGGGAAGGCCGGAATCGGCGTGGATGGAGCGAACACGATCACCGGATGCCCGCCGCGCGGATGTGGGATCACGTCGCAGTCCACGCCGTAGACCTCCGCGATGGTCGCCGGCCGCAGCACCGCCTCGGGGGTGCCGGCCGCGACCAGTCGCCCGTGGTGCAGCAGCAGGATCTGGTCGCAGAACGCGGCGGCCAGATTCAGATCGTGCAGGGCCATGATCGCGGTCAGGCCCGTACCGGCCGGGCCCGCGCAGAGCCCGCGCACCTGCCCGAGCAGCCCGAGCTGGGCGCTCACATCGAGGTGGTTGTTCGGCTCGTCCAGCAGCAGCAGACTCGGCCGCTGCGCCAACGCTCGGGCGATCTGCGCGCGCTGCTGCTCGCCGCCGCTGAGCGTATGCCACGCCCGGTCGGCGAGGTCGCTGCCGCCGACCACGGCCAGCGATTCCTCGGCCACCCGGTGGTCGTCGTCGCCGCCGAAGCTGCCGAGCACCCGGCTGCGGTGCGGGATCCGGCCGAGGAGCACGACCTCGCGCACCGTGAGGTCGACGCTGGGCGCGGCGTTCTGTTCGAGCAGCGCCACCCGCCGGGCGGTCTCGCGCCGCGACAGACCGGACCCTCTGCCGGATCGCGCTCCGTCGAGTTCGACGCCGCCGGCATCCGGTGTCTCCAGCCCTGCGATCAGGCGCAACAGGGTGGACTTGCCGGCCCCGTTGGGTCCGAGCAGGCCGGTCACTGCGCCCGTGGGCACGACCGCCGACACATCGGTCAGAATCGGGGTGCCGTCGACCTGGAACGACACCCGGTCGAGGATCACGACCATGTGGCGGCCTTTCTGCTCTTGATCAGCACGATGAAGACGGGCACGCCGATCAGCGCGGTGATGATGCCCACGGGCAGCTCGCGCGGGTCGAACACCGTGCGGGCGACCGTGTCGGCCACGATCAGGAACAGGGCGCCGAGCACCACGGTCAGCGGCAGCAGGCGGCGGTGGCCGGGCCCGCTCAGGCCGCGCACCAGGTGCGGCAGGATCAGGCCGACGAAGCCGATGGCCCCGCTCACGGCCACCATGGCGCCGGTCAGTAGCGCCACCGC
This sequence comes from Cryobacterium sp. M23, assembly GCF_002929655.1. NCBI lineage: Bacteria > Bacillati > Actinomycetota > Actinomycetes > Micrococcales > Microbacteriaceae > Cryobacterium > Cryobacterium sp. M23. The sequence goes on along the minus strand of NZ_PJJV01000071.1, from coordinate 19,024 downwards.
GCCGAGCAGCATCCACCGAGTGCCGTTGACGTTGATGCCGAGGGATGCCGCGGCGGTATCCCCGAAGGTGAACGCGTCCAGACGGGTGGCCGAGAGCACGATCCCGGCCCCGACCACCACGAGGGCGGTGCCCGAGATGACGACGCTCGACCACGAGCTGCCGGCCAGCGAGCCCAGCAGCCAGTTGAGGATCTCCCGGTAGGAGTCGCCCTTGGCTGCCCAGAAGATGATGAAGGACGTACCGGCCGCACCCAGTTGCGCGATGGCCAGGCCCGAGAGCACCGCGCGCCCGGGCGTGATCGTGTTGCCGACCCGCGCGATGCTCAGCGTGGCGACGAGGGCTGCCAGCGCGCCGAGGAACGCCGCGGCCGGCAGCGCCACCGCGACGCCGAGAACGATCACACAGACCGCGCCGAGAGAGGCCCCGCTCGACAGCCCGAGCAGGTAGGGGTCCGCCAGCGGGTTGCGGGTCACCGACTGCATCACCGCGCCGCAGAGCGCGAGCCCCGCGCCGACAGCGGCCGCGGTCAGCACGCGCGGCAGGCGCAGCTGCCACACGATCGAGTCGGTCAGCGGGGCTACCCCGGCGGCGCCCGGCAGGCCGAGGTGCCCGGCGAGGCTCGCGGCGACATCCGTCAGGCTCACGTCGGCCGGACCGATGGTCACGGCCAGCCCCGCCGTGAGCACGAGGGCCAGGACCGACAGGGCGAGCCAGCCCAGGTAGCGCGCGCGCCCGGCCACGCGACGGCTCTGGGCCGCCGTGCGTTCCGGCTGCTGCAGCTCCACCCGATCCACCTGCCTCGCCTGTTCCGTCGTGTCTGTCCCGTTGGTGCTGTCCTGTCGTGTCCTGCGTCGTGCGTCGTGCTCTGGCGCCGGTCGCTAGCCGGCCGTCGTCGACTCGAGCGCGTCGAGCTGTTCGATAGTTGACGCGGCGGCTTCGACGTTGCGGATGCCGGCCTCGGTGGCCGAGAACGGCAGCACGATGTAGCGCTGGTTCTTCACGGCGTCGAGTTGCTGCGTGGCCGGGTTCGTCTCGAGGTTCGCGATCTTCGACTCCGCGGTGTTCCAGGTGGCGTCGACGAGCACGATCACGCTCGGGTTCGCCTCGATGACCGACTCCCAGCCCACCGAGGTCCAGGTGTCCTGCACGTCGGCGAACACGTTATTCAGGCCCGCGGCCGCCATGATCATGTTGGGCGAGCCGATGCCGGCGCCCACGTAGGGAGTGTCGGTGCCGCTGGAATACCAGAGCGCGGTGGTCTCCGCGGCGGCGGGGTCAAGGGCCGCGAGGGTCTTCTGCTGATCGGCGACCAGGTCGGCCGCGGCCTCTTCGGCGCCGAAGATCGCGCCGGCCTCGGTGATCTCGGCGAACACGGAGTCGAAAGTGAGCGGGTCAGGCATGTAGCCCTCGCCCTTGCAGGCGGAGGGGGAAACGTAGCTGCCGATGCCGAGGTCGGCGAGGCTCTGGCGTTCGCCCACGCCCTCGGCCGAGAAGTTGGACTCCCAGCCGCCGTAGACGAAGTCGGGCGTGAGTCCGAGCACGGCCTCCTGGCCGGGCACGAAGTCGCTGACCACGAACAGGCCTGCGCCGGCCTTCTCGAGGGATGCCGGCAGCGGGCCATCGAGGAACGCCGAGCCCACGATGCGATCGGAGAGGTCCAATGCGAGCAGCAGCTCGGTCGTCGACGACTTGATCGTCACGATCCGTTCGGGCGCGGACTCCACGGTCACGTCGGTGCCGCAGTTGTCGATCGTCATCGGGTAGCCCCCACCCGTGCCGGCGCTCGCGCCCGGCGCGGCACTGGGCGCGGCACTGGGCGCGGCGACGGGACTCGCCGCAGCGCATCCGCTCGACAGCAGGGCAGCCGCCGCAACGACCACCAGCAGGGGACCACGGAACGAACGTAATTGGGACATGTTACCGATCCGGTTCAGGGCCGCGAGAGCTGGTAAATCGTCGGTATGAGCACGCCATGGCGACGATTCACCCGCTCTGGCGAGCACAGGGAGAACTGCGGGGCAGGAAAGGTGCGACCGAGCACGTGTCGGCGACCTGCCGCCCAAGTCGGGGCCGGCTCAACCGGTCAGAGCCAACCGGCGGTCTTCGTTCAGCCTAGGCCAGAACTTCGGCGCGGCCCATCCCGGGCGAGCGGGGCGATGGGGGACGGATGTCCGGCGCGCCCGGGACACGATGCGGCCAGTCGCCGGGCCGGGGAGAGTCAGTTTCGTCCTCTGCTTAGTTGAAGACCATTCCGCCGTCGACCAGAATCGACTGTCCGGTGATGTAGCCGGAGTCGGGGCCAGCCAGGAACGAAACGACCCCCGCGACCTCGGACGCTTCGGACAGGCGGGCGAGGGCGATGCCGTTCGTGAACTGATCCCAGCCCCACTCTTCCGACTGGCCCGCGTCGGCTGCCACCTTTTTCGCGAGCTCCTCCATGAGGGGCGTCTTCACGATGCCGGGGGCGAAGGTGTTGACCGTGATGCCGAATTGAGCCAGGTCCTTGGCGGCTGTCTGGGACAAGCCACGAATGGCGAACTTGGTGGCCGAGTACAACGCGATGCCGGGGTTCCCGACGTGACCGGCTTGGGACGCAGCGCTGATGATCTTTCCACCGTGGCCGAGATCTTTGAACGCCTTGGTGGCTGCCTGAATGCCCCACACCACGCCGTTGAAGTTGATGGAGAATATCTTTGCGATGCTTTCCTGGGTGATGTCATCGATTGGAGACGTGGGGGCGATGCCGGCGTTGTTGACGATGACGTCGAAGCCCCCGAGCTCCGTGACGGCCTGCTCGACCGCGGCGAACACGCTGTCTCGGTCGGAGACATCGACGTGCAGTGCCAGTGCTCCGCCCTCCTTGCCTGCCAGGGATTCGGCAACCGCGCCTGCGGTCGCACGGTTCAGGTCGGCGATGGCGACCTTGAAGCCGTCAGCGTGGAGTCGCTCAGCAATGGCCTGACCAATTCCCTGTCCACCACCGGTAACGAGTGCGACTTTTCCGTTTTCTGTGCGTGTCATGGTATTGATTCCAATCTCGATTATTCACAACCTGCCGGCGAGTCGATGACGTCATGTCAAAGCAGGACAGGAGTTTTACTGATCCGATACGCACGGCGCCAGCAGCGCGGCGCGCACCGAGAATTTCCGGCGTCGTCGCGGTGGATGAGTGGCCCCGAGGGTGAACCTCTCGGGGTGAATCTGAGACGTCCCCGTTTTCTGTATCGATGTTGCCTAAGAACTCCAGCAGCTGACGAGGCATTACCCCCATTGTAGGCGCGATCGAGTGATATTCGGTCGGCCAGTGACCCTGTGCCCGACCGCGACGATAACGGTTTGCATGAACCCTTGCCACCGGCAGATTCGCTCGACAGGATGATATACGCGTCAATCACACAGAAAAACAGCACCAAATGTTTGCGTCGAAGACTAATAAGCCCGGACGCTGTCGTTCGGCTTGACGTTGTTCCGTCACTGGCGAATGTGGAGACAAGATGACTGTAGTTCGGGCCGCAATCACCCAGACCGAGTGGACGGGCGACCAGGAGTCGATGATCCAGAAGCACGAGGGATTCGTACGCACCGCCGCCGAAGCGGGAGTGCAGGTGATCTGCTTCCAGGAGCTGTTCCACGGCCCCTACTTCGGCATTGTGCAGGACTCCACGTACTACGACTACGCGCAGAGCGTGCCGGGACCGCTCGTGGAGCGGTTCCAGAAGCTCGCCGCCGAGCACACGATGGTGATCGTGCTCCCCGTCTACGAGGAGGAGCAGCCCGGCGTGCTCTACAACACGGCCGCCGTGATCGACGCCGACGGCACCTACCTCGGCAAGTACCGCAAGCACCACATCCCCCACCTGCCCCAGTTCTGGGAGAAGTTCTACTTCCGCCCCGGAAACGTCGACTACCCCGTCTTCGACACCATGGTCGGCAAGATCGGCGTCTACATCTGCTACGACCGGCACTTCCCGGAGGGCTGGCGCGTGCTCGGCCTGAACGGCGCCGAGATTGTCTTCAACCCCTCGGCCACCAAGCCCGGCCTCTCGAACCGGCTCTGGGAGCTCGAGCAGCCGGCCGCCGCCGTCGCCAACCAGTACTACATCGGCGCCAACAACCGCATCGGCACCGAGACCGAGGAGTTCGGCGCCGACGCCGTCACCTTCTACGGCAGCTCCTACTTCGTCGACCCGCGCGGCAACTACGTCGGCGAGGTGGCCTCCACCGACACCGAGGAGGTCGTCATCCGCGACCTCGACCTGGGCGTCATCCGAGAGGTGCGCAACTCGTGGCAGTTCTACCGGGACCGCCGTCCCGACTCCTACGGCCCGATCGCCCGGCCGTAGCCAGGGGCGCATCGTGACGACCCTGATCCAGAACGGCACCGTGGTCAGCGCGACCGGCCGTGTGCAGGCGGATGTCCTCATCGACGGCGAGATCATCGTCGCCGTGCTGGCACCTGGCTCGGCCCTCCTCGGGAACGACCTCGCCGCATCCGTCGACCGTGTGATCGACGCCACCGGCAAGTACGTGATCCCCGGCGGCGTCGACGCGCACACGCATATGCAGTTGCCGTTCGGCGGCACCGCGGCCAGCGACACCTTCGAGACCGGCACCCGGGCCGCGGCCTGGGGCGGCACCACCACCATCGTCGACTTCGCGGTGCAGAGCTACGGCCAGCGGGTCTTCGACGGTTTGGCGGCCTGGCACGAGAAGGCGGCCGGAAACTGCGCCATCGACTACGGGTTCCACCAGATCATCGGCGACCTCAACGAGGACTCGCTGCAGGCGATGGACGGGCTGCTGGACGAGGGCATCTCCAGCTTCAAACTGTTCATGGCCTACCCCGGCGTCTTCTACTCGGATGACGCGCAGGTGCTGCGCGCCATGCAGAAGTCCGCCGAGACCGGGCTGATGACCATGATGCACGCCGAGAACGGCCCGGCCATCGACGTGCTCGTCACGCAGCTGCTCGCAGAGGGCAAGACCGACCCCTACTACCACGGTGTCGCGCGCGCCTGGCAGCTGGAGGAGGAGGCCACGCACCGCGCGATCATGCTCGCGAACCTCACCGGGGCGCCGCTCTACGTGGTGCACGTGAGCGCCAAGCAGGCCGTGGAGCAGATCGCCGCCGCCCGGGACCACGGCCAGAACGTGTTCGGTGAGACCTGCCCGCAATACCTCTACCTGTCGCTCGAGGAGAATCTCGGGGCACCGGGGTTCGAGGGCGCGAAGTGGGTCTGCTCCACGCCGCTGCGCTCGAAGGCCGAGGGCCACCAGGACCACCTGTGGCAGAGCCTGCGCACCAACGACATCCAGATGGTCTCCACCGACCATTGCCCGTTCTGCATGAAGGGGCAGAAAGAGCTGGGCCTCGGCGACTTCTCGAAGATCCCGAACGGCATCGGCTCGGTCGAGCACCGCCTGGACCTGCTCTACCAGGGCGTCGTCAACGGCCGCATCTCGCTCGAACGCTGGGTGGAGATCACCGCGACCACCCCGGCACGGATGTTCGGGCTGTACGGCAAAAAGGGGGTCATCCAGCCGGGCGCCGACGGCGACATCGTGATCTACGACCCGAACGGCCACACCTCGATCGGCCTGCCCGTCAACGGGAATGGCAAGATCCACCACATGAACATGGACCACTCCGCCTGGGAAGGCTACGAGATCGACGGTCACGTCGACACCGTTCTGTCCCGCGGCAAGGTCATCATCGACGACAGCTCCTATCTCGGCTCCAAGGGTGACGGCCGGTTCGTCAAGCGCGGCCTGAGCCAGTACCTGATCTAGACGGGACCCCAGATGGACTTCGGAGCAGTGCTGCAGACCAACCCCCCATCCGCCCGCACCGTGCAATTGGCCAAACTTGCCGAGGCGCACGGCTTCAGCCACGTCTGGACGTTCGACTCGCATCTGCTCTGGCAGGAGCCCTACGTCATCTACAGCCGCATCCTCGCGGAGACGGACAGGATCATCGTCGGACCCATGGTCACCAACCCGGGCACCCGCGACTGGACGGTCACGGCCTCCACCTACGCGACGCTGAACGAGATGTACGGCAACCGCACCATCTGCGGCATCGGCCGCGGGGATTCGGCGGTGCGGGTCATCAACGGAACCCCCACCACCCTGAAGACGCTGCGCGAGTCGGTGCACGTGATCCGGGAACTCGCGAACTCCCGGTCGGTCGAATACAACGGCGCGACCCTGCAGTTCCCGTGGAGCCGCGGCTCCACCCTTGACGTGTGGGTGGCGGCCTACGGGCCCCTCGCGCTCAAGCTCGCGGGCGAGGTCGGCGACGGTTTCATCCTGCAGATGGCCGACCTCGACGTGGCCGAGTGGATGATCAAGACCGTGCGGGAGGCCGCGGCGAAATCCGGCCGCGACCCGATGGCGGTCAAGTTCTGCGTGGCCGCGCCCATGTACATCGGCGACAATTGGGGCCACATGCGCAACCAGTGCCGCTGGTTCGGCGGCATGGTCGGCAATCACGTGGCCGACATCGTCGCCAAGTACGGCACCGAATCTCATGTGCCGAAGGCCCTCACCGACTACATCATTGGCCGGCAGGATTACGACTACAACGAGCACGGCCGTGCCGGAAACGCGCACGCCGAGTTCGTGCCCGACGAGATCGTCGACCGGTTCTGTCTGCTCGGCACCGCGAAGGACCACATCGAAAAGCTCGAGGCCCTGCGCGCCATCGGCGTCGACCAGTTCGCTGGCTACCTGCAGCACGACAACAAGGAAGAGACGATGCGCGTCTACGGGGAGACCGTGATCCCGGCGATGACCGAGCCCATCGTGGCAAAGAAATGACCCGATCCAGGTGAATGGTGCAGACTTCAAGCCGATCGAGGTCACACTGAAGGTGGGCGATCCACGGCCTCACCATCTCAACGCAGAGAGAAAGAACCCGATATCTGTGAATGACATCACTTCCCCAAGCGCCACGGCCAGCCGCAACGAGCTCGCCTACGACCTTGACCGGGCGCACGTCTTCCACTCCTGGTCGGCCCAGGGTGCCCTCAAGCCGCTGGTGATCGCCGGCGGGCAGGGCTCCCGGGTCTGGGATTATGACGGGCGCAGCTATCTGGACTTCTCCAGCCAGCTCGTCAACGTGAACATCGGCCACCAGCATCCGGCCGTCACCGCGGCCATCATCGAGCAGGCCGGTCGGCTCGCCACGGTGGCGCCCTCCACGGCGACCCTGACCCGCGGCGAGGCCGCTCAGCGCATCGTCGAACGGGCGCCGGAGGGCTTCAACAAGGTCTTCTTCACCAACGGCGGGGCGGATGCGATCGAGAACGCGATCCGCATGGCGCGCCTGCACACGGGCCGCGACAAGGTGCTCTCCACCTACCGCTCGTACCACGGCAACACGGGCGCGGCCATCGTCGCGACCGGCGACTGGCGCCGCATCCCGAATGAGTTCGCCCGCGGGCACGTGCACTTCTTCGGCCCCTACCTCTACCGCAGCGAGTTCTGGGCGACCAGCCCCGAGCAGGAGTCGGAGCGGGCCCTGCGCCACCTCGAGCACGTGATCCAGAGTGAGGGACCCGCGGGCATCGCGGCCGTGCTGCTGGAATCCATCCCCGGCACCGCCGGCGTGCTCGTGCCGCCGCCCGGCTACCTCGCCGGCGTGCGGGCCCTCTGCGACCGGTACGGCATCATGCTGATCCTCGACGAGGTGATGGCCGGCTTCGGCCGCACCGGCAACTGGTTCGCGTTCGACGGCTTCGACGTGGTGCCGGACCTGATCACTTTCGCGAAGGGCGTCAACTCCGGTTATGTGCCCACCGGCGGTGTGATCATCTCCGACCCCATCGCCCACGACTTCGACACCACGGTCTATCCCGGCGGCCTCACCTACAGCGGACATCCGCTGGCGATGGCGTCGATCGTGGCGGCCCTGGACGCCATGAAGAACGAGGGCATCGTGGAGAACGCCGCCCGGATCGGGCGCGACGTGCTCGCCCCCGGGCTCGCCGAGCTGCAGGCTAAGCACTCGATCATCGGAGAGGTGCGCGGGGTCGGCGTGTTCTGGGCGATGGAACTCGTCTCCGACCGGGAGACCCGCCAGCCGCTCAGCGGCGCCGTGATGGGCCGGATCAAATCGGAGTTGCTGGCCCGCAACCTGCTGCCGTTCCTGGCCGAGAACCGCATCCACGTGGTGCCGCCCTGCGTCGTCACCGACGCCGAGGTCGCCGAGGCGCTCACTATCTATGACGAGGTCCTCAGCCTCGACCGGCTTGTCTGACGCCCCGCGCACCCTCACCCCGACTCGATGAAGAGAATGAAGAGAGACGAACGCCCATGACCGAACTGCCCCTCATCACCCACTGGGTCGACGGGGCTCCCCTCCGGGGAGCCTCGACCCGCACCGCGCCCGTCTTCAACCCCGCCCTCGGCGCCGTCGCGAAGAATGTAATCCTGGCCAGTGCCACCGACGTCGACACCGCCGTCGCCTCCGCCCACGCTGCCTATCCGCTCTGGCGCGACACATCCCAAGCCAAGCGCCAGGGCGTGATGTTCAACTTCCGCGAACTGCTGAACGCGCGCAAAGGCGAGCTGGCCGACATCCTCACCGCCGAACACGGCAAGGTGACCTCGGATGCGCTCGGCGAGATCGCACGCGGCCTCGAGGTCGTCGAGTTCGCGCTCGGCATGCCGCACCTGAGCAAGGGCGAGTACTCCGAGAACGTGTCCACGGGCGTCGACGTCTACACGCTGCGCCAGCCGCTCGGCGTGGTGGGTATCATCAGCCCGTTCAACTTCCCAGCCATGGTGCCCCTCTGGTTCTTCCCGATCGCCATCGCGGCCGGCAACACGGTCGTGCTCAAACCGAGCGAGAAAGACCCGTCCGCGTCGAACTGGATGGCTGCCCTGATGACCGAGGCCGGCCTGCCCGCCGGTGTGCTCAACGTCCTGCACGGCGACAAGGAAGCCGTCGACGCCCTGCTCGTGCACCCCGACGTGCAGGCGATCTCGTTCGTCGGCTCCACGCCGATCGCGCAGTACATCTACGAGACGGCCGCCCACCACGGCAAGCGCGTGCAGGCCCTCGGCGGCGCGAAGAACCACATGCTCGTGCTGCCAGACGCAGACCTGGACCTGGCCGCGGATGCCGCGGTCAACGCCGGCTTCGGCTCGGCCGGTGAGCGCTGCATGGCGATCAGCGTGGTGGTGGCCGTGGAACCGGTCGCTGACGACCTGGTCGCGAAGATCACCGCGCGGCTGAAGAGCCTCAAGGTGGGCGACGGCATGCGCGGATGCGACATGGGACCTCTGATCACGAAGGTACACCGTGACAAGGTGGCGTCCTACATCGACCTCGCCCAGACCGACGGAGCCGAGGTCGTCGTGGACGGCCGCGGCATCGAGGTGGACGGTGACGCGAGCGGATTCTGGCTCGGCCCGACCCTCTTCGACAAGGTCAGCACGGACTCGGACGTCTACCTCGACGAGATCTTCGGCCCGGTGCTCTCCATCGTGCGGGTCGCCAGCTACTCCGAGGGACTCGACCTGATCAACCGCAGCCGCTACGGCAACGGCACGGCCATCTTCACCAACGACGGCGGTGCGGCCAGGCGGTTCCAGAACGAGGTGCAGGTCGGTATGGTCGGCATCAACGTGCCGATCCCGGTGCCCGTGGCCTACCACTCGTTCGGCGGCTGGAAGGACTCCCTGTTCGGCGACGCCAAGGCCTACGGCCCGGCCGGGATCGCCTTCTACACCCGAGAGAAGGCCATCACGAGCCGGTGGCTGGACCCGAGCCACGGCGGTATCAACCTGGGCTTCCCACAGAACGCCTAGGGGATGAGGGCGTGCTTGGCCTGCACGCGGGCGGCCTCGGTGCGGAGCACCTCCAGAACGGTGCGCACGGCGAGGCGCTCGGCCCGATCGGGGCGCATCAGCGCCACGATTTGCCGCTCGGCGTCCACCCCGCGGAGCGGCTTGAGCACGAGGCGGCTCGGCTGGTCGCCGCCCCAGGTGTACCGGGGCACCAGAGCGATGCCGAGGCCTGCCACGACGAACGCTTCGATCACCCGCAGGTCGGCGAACTGCTGGGCGACGGTGATCTGGCTGCCTGCCTTCTGCTCGATCTGGTGCAGGATGCGCTCGAACGGGTAGCCGGTCGGCGCGCCGATCCAGGTCTCGCCGATCACGTCCGCCGGGGTGATCCACGACCGGGAGGCCAGCCGGTGGTCGGCCGGCAGCCCGACGTCGAGTGGCTCTGTCATCAGCGGGACCACCGTCAGTCCGCGCCCGCCCCAGGGGAGCTGGCCGCGCAGGCTGTAGGCGAGCACGATGTCGTACTCCGCCGTGAGCGCGGGGAAGTCGCTCAGTTCCGGGTCCTTGTCGGTGCAGTTGACGATGAGTCCGGGCACGGCGGCGATGCTTCTCACCGCTCCCGGCAGCAGCATCTCGCCCGCAGTCGGAAAGGTGACCAGGCTCACCTCGCCCGTGGCGTCGTTTCGGAACTCGTCCCAGACCGCCCGGGCGCGGGCGAGGGCGACCGCGACATCCGTCGCGCTGCGGGCCAGAGCGCGGCCGGCATCCGTCAGAATGAGGCCGCGACCGCTGCGCTCGGTGAGCGGCAGGCCGGCCTCGCGTTCGAGCACTTTCAGCTGCTGCGAGACAGCGGATGGCGTGCGGTGCGTGGCGCGGGCAACCTCAGTGATGCTGTGGCGTTCGGCCAGTTCGCGGAGAAGTTCGAGTCGTTGGACATCCATGTAGTAACGCTACACACTCCGTGCAGAACTATGCGATTGTGCTGCAAAGTTAAAGATGATGAACTATGAACGTCGAACTCGAGCAATGGTGCCTCCGTCTTCCCGACACTCAACCCCATTTCCCGAAAGGTACGACCGTGTTTGTTCTTCTCGCCGTTCTTGTTCTCATCGTCATCTCCTCCGTCGTTGCCGTCGTCGTCGACGTGCACAAGGACGGATTCCGCCGCGTTCCCGAGCGCAAGCTCGTTCGCATCTTCTAGAGCAACGCCTGCTTCAGGTTCACCGACCGGCCGATGGCCTAAACTTGGTCCTGTGACGGACACACGCCAGCAGCTCATCGCCCACATCTCGGCCGAGGCCGTTTTCCACGGGGATTTCACCCTGACCAGCGGCAAGAAGGCGACGTATTATGTCGACCTGCGCAAGGTCAGCCTCGACCACCGCGTCGCTCCACTGATCGGCCAGGTCATGCTCGACCTGATCGCGCACATTCCGGATGTCACCGCGGTCGGCGGCATGACCATGGGCGCCGACCCGGTGGCGGCGGCCATCCTGCACCAGGGCGTGGCACGCGGAGCCGCGTACGACGCCTTCGTCGTGCGCAAGGAGCCCAAGGACCACGGCCGGGGCAAGCAGGTCGAAGGACCTGATCTCGCCGGCAAGCGCGTCGTCGTGCTCGAAGACACGTCCACCACGGGCGGTTCGCCCCTGGCGGCGATCGACGCGCTCCTCAAGGTCGGTGCGATCATCGCCGGCGTCGCCGTCGTGGTCGACCGAAACACCGGCGCGCGCGAAGTGATCGAAGCCGCGGGCTACCCCTATTACGCCGCGATCGGTCTTGAGGACCTGGGGCTGAACTAGTGCCCACAGACGAGGTGCCCGGCGAGGACGGAATGAAGTGGCTGGCATCTCAGCTCGGTGACGGCGCGCGCCCGGCCCTGCCGGACGAATATTCGCCCCGCCAGTCGCCGCGGTGGCCGAGAACCTCCCGCATTGTTCCACCGGCACCCGCCGAGCCGACGACCCATACCGGCGTCTTCCTCTGGGGGCTCAAGCCGACCTCCCAGCCTGACCCTCGGCTCGCCAAGGGTGCCGCGGCTCGGGCCGCCGCTGCTGCGGCTGGCGCTGCTGGTCCCGCTCCGGCGCCTCCTGCCGCTCCTGTGCCTTCGCCGGGAGCGACGCCATCGGCTGGAGCGACGCCTTCGGCTGGAGCGACGCCTTCGGCTGCGGGGCCAGCGAATGTGACAGGATCCGTGCCGATCACGACCGCGGCCCTGTTCGTCCTGACGCCCGCAAACCCGGCGCGTGCTGTTTCTGCAGTCGGTGCCGCTGCTTCCGGGGCTGCTTCGTCTGCTGAGTCGGCTGCCGTCGCGGCGGCTACGGCGGCTGCGGCCGCGTCCTCGTCTGCGGCCGCGTTTTCCGAGCTCCAGCCGGCCGCGTTCGCGCCCTCGGCCGCTGTCAGGTCGGCGGCTTCGTCCGCCGCGCTCACGGATGACTCGGCTTCGGAACTGACGTCGGCCGAAACAGGCTCGGTCTCATCTTCGGGGCCCGCCCCGTGGGCGCCCGACGCGTTGGCACCGGCACCTCTGGCACCCGTCGAGGCTCCCGCGCCCCTGCCGATGCCCGGCGGGAACGGGCTGGACGAGTCTGACCGGAGCGGCAGCATCCGTTCGGAGAAAGCCGATCTCGCACCGGCGCCGTGGTGGACCACCTTCACGCAGTCGCCGCTCGAGCTGACCGCCGAGGAGGTTGCGGCCGCCGATCTGCTGGCCGGGCGCACGCCGCCTGCTCCCGACCCCGAGCCGGTCGCGCTGCCGGCTCCGGTCTCCGCCCGCGGCCGTCTGCGCGCACGACTGGCCGCGTCACTGTCGGCTCCGGCCCCTCTCGCGGGCCAGGCCCGCGACGCCGCCGGGATCGCTGGAGCCGAGGCCCGAGTTGCGGCGGGAGCCGCGGCCGTTGTTGCCGCCTCAGGTGCCCCGTTAGCCGCGGCAGCCATCCCGGCGCCGGAGGCAGCCGTCCCCGAACCGGATGCCCGTGCAGGCACACGGCTGGCCGAGACGGCGGCGCAGGCCTCGGCCGCGGCCCGCGCCGCGCCCACCGCCGCCCCGACTCCACCTTCACTGGCCGCAACGCCGGCCCACCTGTCCGCCGCGCCCGCGTCCGCGTCCGCCGCCCCCGCGTCCGCCGTCACTGCTTCCCCCGAACCTGCACCAGCCGGGGCTGGGGCCGGTACCCACGCCGGTGCGAATGCTGCTGCTGACACCACTCCGCGGCCCGCGTCGGGCACGACCAGTATGTTCGGTGCGGTATCCCCGCGCCCCGCGTCGGGTTCGAACTCCTCGTCGGGCGTGGCCACTCCGGTCGCAGCGAACGGCCGGCGTTCCGCAGTGGACGCGGCGCCGTCCGATGCCGGTGCCGGTGCCGATGCCGCGCGGCCGGCCTCGGCCGGTCGCCCGCCCGGAGGCAGCCGCCCCGGCAGGCCCCGGCTTCTGATCTGGAGCGTCGGCGGCCTGGTGGTCGTGCTCGCGCTGGCGGCACTGTTCTTCCTCGGGCAGAGCCTGGTCGGCGGCGACGCTGCCCCCGTTGCGGTGGCCACGTCCAGCGCTACACCTGCCCCGAGCGCCACCCCGAGTGTGGCGCCGTCGGCGCCGCCCGAGGCCACCGGCCCCCAGCCGGTTGGCGTGCACCAGTGGGACACCCTGTTCGGCGGCGAATGCCTGCAGCCGTACGTGACACCCTGGGAAGAGGAGTTCACGGTCGCCGACTGTGCCACCCCGCATGCGGCTCAGCTCGTTTACCGCGGAGTGTTCGCCGGGGATGCCGCCACAGCCTTCCCTGGCGAGGCCGAGCTGGCCGGGCAGATCAACCTGCTCTGCAGCGCGACCGGCGTCATCGACCTGGCCGCGGCCTCGGCCTACGGCGACGTGCAGGTGCAGGGTAGTTACCCGATCACCGAGGAACAGTGGTCCGATGGCGGCCGCTCCTACTACTGCTTCGTGAGCCGGGCCTCCGGCGAGCCGATGAACGCGAGCATCGCGGGCCCCGGACCGGTACCCGCCGCATAAGCGTTCCGGAGCATTCGTCATCGACGTCTGCCCCCTGGCTGTCCGGCTGCCTTGCCGCTTGGCTGTCTGGCTGTCTTGTAGCGCAGCGGAACCCCAGCCGTGCAACCGGGATCCGCCGTCGCCCCCCATGCCCGATGTTCGAACGAATTCGACGGAGATTTTGCCGAAAATGGTCAGTTCTGGGTCGGAAACGGGGTTGTGGCGCAAAATCTCCGTCGAATTCGTCAGGGCCTGGCGGGAGGGGGAGCGGGAGCGGGAGCAGGGAGCGGGAGCGGGAGGGGGAGCAGGGGGAGCGGCGGGAGCGAGAGCGGGAGCAGGGGGAGCGGCGGAAGGGGGGAGGAGCGGGAGCAGGAGCGGCGGGCGCGGCTGTAGGGGTGCTGGAGCGACGGATGCGGCAGAGCGCGGCTGCGACGGGAGCGGCGGAACCTAGATCGCGTCGGACTCCACGGGCTCCTTGGAGACCAGCTCGTGCACGCCGGAGAGGATCTCGTCCGGGCGGAACGGGTAGCGGTGCACCTCAGCGTCGTCACTGATGCCGGTCATCACGAGAATGGTGTGCAGCCCGGCCTCGATCCCGGCGATGATGTCGGTGTCCATCCGATCACCGATCATGGCCGTGTTCTCCGAGTGCGCGCCGATCTTGTTCATCGCCGAGCGGAACATCATCGGGTTCGGCTTGCCCACCACATAGGGCTCCATGCCGGTGGCCTTGGTGATCAGGGCCGAGATCGCACCTGTGGCGGGCAGGGGGCCGTCCGCACTGGGGCCGGTCGCATCCGGGTTCGTCGAAATGAAGCGGGCACCGTTCAAGAGCAGACGGATGGCCTTGGTGATGGCCTCGAACGAGTAGTTGCGGGTTTCGCCGACCACCACGTAGTCCGGGTTCGTCTCGGTCATGATGAAACCCGCCTCGTGCAGGGCGGTCGTGAGCCCGACCTCGCCGATCACGAAGGCGGTGCCGCCGGGCGCCTGGGATCGGAGGAAGTCGGCCGTCGCCAGCGCGGAGGTCCAGATGCGGTCTTCGGGCACGTTCAGGCCCGAGGCGCGCAGGCGGGCACTGAGGTCCCGGGGGGTGAAGATCGAGTTGTTCGTGAGCACCAGGAACGGCGTGCCGGCGTCGCTCCACTGCTGCAGCAGCTGCGCCGCGCCCGGCAACGGGCTGTTTTCATGCACGAGCACGCCGTCCATATCGGTGAGCCAGCATTCGATGTCTTCGCGGCGTGTCATTGGGTGCTCCCTTGGTTCGGGAATAAGCCTAGCGGCGCGAGGTTTCCGGACGGTTACGAGGTGAGCCAGATCGATCGGGCCGCCGCAGACGACAGCCGACGGATGCCGCCGCCCGGCAGCCGCACCACGCCGGGTTCGAGAACGGTGAGCCGGGTTCCCGGGCCGACCCGGTGCACGGCAAGGTCGCGCAGGATGTCCGGGTCGCGGTCGCTGATGCGCACGACCTCCCCGACGTGGCCGGGTGCGGCCTCAGCCAGCAGGATGGCGTCCGGCCGGGTCAGGCTGCCGTCTTCGGCCGGGATCGGGTCCCCGTGCGGGTCGGCCGACGGATGCCCGAGCCGATCGTCGATCGCCGCCAGCAGCCGGTCCGAGATCGAGTGCTCGAGCACCTCCGCCTCGTCGTGCACCTCGTGCCAGTCGTAGCCCATCTCCCGCACGAGCCAGGTCTCGATCAACCGGTGCCGGCGCACCACCGCGGTCGCCCGCAGGAAACCGGTCCGGCTCAGGGTGATCGGCCCGTAGGGGACGTGCTCGATCAGGCCGCCGACGGCGAGCTTCTTCACCATCTCGGTGACCGACGACGGCGCCACCCCCAGCCGCGCGGCCAGCACCGAAGGCGTGATCGGGTTCGGCTGCCATTCGGTGTGCGCGTAGATGGTCTTGAGGTAGTCCTCGGCCGCGGGTGTGGGGTGTTTCATCACGCCCCTGTGAACACGAGCACGAGCAGCACCACGTTCAGGGCCACCAGGAGCAGGGCGCAGACGGCGCCGGCGACCGTCGTGTACCAGCGGTTAACATGCTCGCCGAGCACCCCGCGCTGCATGGTGAGCCAGACCAGGGGGATCAGCGCGAACGGGATGCCGAACGACAGGACGACCTGGCTGAGCAGTAGGGCCTCGGTCGGGTCGAAACCCACGCTTAGGATCAGCAGCGCGGGAATGAGGGTGACCACGCGACGCGCCAGCAACGGCACGCGCACGTGCAACAGGCCGTGCATGATCTCCGCTCCCGCGTACGCTCCGACCGAGGTGGACGCCAGCCCGGAGGCGAGCAGCCCGACCGCGAACACCGTCGCGATCACGGGCCCGAGGGTTGCCTCGAGGGCGGCGTGGGCGCCCTCGAGCGTGTCGGTCCCGGCGACGCCCTGCAGAGCGGATGCCGCGAGCAGCAGGATCGACAGGTTCACCGTGCCGGCGATGGCCATCGCGATGGTGACGTCCCATTTGGTGGCCCAGAGCAGGCGTCGCGTTGCTGCGCCGTCCGCCACGACGGGGAATCGGTCCCGGGTGAGCGCGGAGTGGGCGTAGATGGCGTGCGGCATGATCGTCGCGCCGAGGATGGACGCGGCCAGGAGCACCGAATTCGCGCCCTCGAACCGCGGCACGAGGCCGGCGACGACGCTGCCGGCATCCGGTGGAGCGAAGAACACCCCGGCCGCGAAGCCCACGGTGATGATGAGCAGCAGCGCCACGATGACGCGTTCGAAGGTGCGCGGGCCGCGCCGGGTCTGCACCGTGAGCACGATCATCGAGATGACCCCGGTGATCACGCCGCCGGCGAGCAGGGGGAGGCCGAAGAGCAGGTTCAGGGCGACCGCGCCGCCGATGATCTCGGCCAGGTCGGTGGCCATGGCCACCAGTTCCGCCTGCACCCAGTAGAGGCGGCGGGTGAGCGGGCGCCGAATACGTACCCCGAGAATTTCCGGCAGGCTCGTGCCGGTTACGATGCCGAGCTTGGCCGAGAGGTACTGGATCAGCCAGGCCATCACGTTGCCGGCCACGACCACCCAGACCAGCAGGTAGCCGTAGCGAGCACCGGCCGTCATATTGCTGGCGACGTTGCCGGGGTCGAGGTAGGCCACGCCCGCGACGAGGGCAGGGCCGAGCAACCAGAGCAGGTGAGAGGATGCCACGGTGGCGATCTCAGGGACCGGTCCCCTCGCATCCGTGCGCATGTTGTTTTTAGCCACACCGATAGGATAGGGCGGATTTAGGCACACCGAAAGATCAGTGCCTGTGTGGGCGGCCCGGCACACCAACGTTTCGGCGCGGTCGTACGTTTTAGTAGCTAAGCAGAGGGAGGAAACGGGTTCACGGTCGGTGGGGCCGAGGCCTACGTGCGGCGGGCCATCTTCAGCGGCTACCTCGACGAGGGCCGGAAACGCACCCCTATGGAGCCGGATCGCCCACCGGGCCGCGCTGTCCGCAGCGCTCGCCGGGGGAGTACCAGATCTCGGCGGCGATCGACCTGTTCACGGATGCCGGCGCCAGCCTGGTCACCGGCCCGCCGGCCGGTCTGACGCTGCGCTGACCCTGTGCCGAGACGCGGCCGCCTCTGAACCGGGCGGTTACTCCTCGCGCAGGTCCTCGGGAATCGTGGCGACGGGGACCGGGGCCTTGCCGCGGGTGCGCTTCTTCTCGCGGCCGGCCTTGTAGAGCTCGGACAGGATCGGCACGCCCGAGAGCAGCACGATGCCGATGATGAAGAATTCGGAGTACGTCGCCACGAACTCGATCTGGCCGAGCAGGTAGCCCATCAGGGTGCTTCCGACACCCCAGGCGAAGGCGCCGATCAGGTTGAAGGACACGAAGGTGCGGTAGTGCATCCGTCCCACACCGGCGGCGAGAGGAACGAAGGCGCGGAACACGGGCAGGAAGCGGGCGATGATGATGGCCTTGCCGCCGTGCTTGGCGAAGAACGCGTTGGTGCGTTCCACGTTCTTCGGGTTGAACAGGCGGTTCTGCTCGCGGGTGAAGACGGCGGGGCCGGACTTGCGGCCGATTAAATAGGCGACCTGGTCACCGGCGAACGCGGCGATGAAGATGACGAGGCAGGTCACCCAGATCGGGAAGGGCACATCCCCGGTGGCGGTGAGCAGGCCCACGGTGAAGAGCAGCGAGTCGCCGGGCAGGAACGACAAGACGATGAAAGCCGTCTCGACGAACACGATGGTGGCCACGCCGAGGAGCACGAACGAACCGAACCAGCCGATCAGCCACTCCGAGTCGAGAAAGTCGATACCGAAGAGCGTGGGATGCATGGTGATGGTTCCTTCCGGGCGGGGTGCGAGCCGGCGAAACGCGAACCCTGCACGCCAGAATACCCGACGGCATGCCCGGCACGCCCGGCGGTGCCCGGCGGGATACGGTGGATCGGTGCAAGAACCGCAGAACCCCACGCCCGAACTGTCCACCCACGGCGTCGGACCCTGGGCCGGAGAGTGGCCCGAGGAGTCGTTCTACGACCGCGAGCTGCTCGAGCGCGGCGACACGCGCAACGTGATCGACCGCTACCGCTACTGGAGTATGGCGGCGATCGTCGCCGACCTCGACGAGAAGCGGCATCCGTTTCATGTCGCCATCGAGAACTGGCAGCACGACATGAACATCGGCTCGATCGTGCGCAGCGCCAACGCGTTCGCCGCCGACACGGTGCACATCATCGGGCGCAAGCGGTGGAACAAGCGCGGGGCCATGGTCACCGACCGGTACCAGCACGTGCTGCACCACCCGGATGTCGCGTGCTTCGTCGAGTGGGCCGCCGCCGAGACCTTGCCGATCATCGCCATCGACAACGTGCCCGGCAGCGTGATCATCGAAACCTTCCGCTTCCCCGAGCGCTGCGTGCTCCTGTTCGGGCAGGAGGGTCCCGGCCTCTCTCCCGAAGCGATCGAGGCAGCGGATGCCGTCGTCGAGATCAGCCAGTTCGGCTCCACCCGCTCGCTCAACGCGTCGGCCGCCGCGGCTGTCACCATGCACAACTGGGTGTTGCAGCACCGGTTCTGAGCGGTTGTTTCACCACCCCCGATCCCTCCACAATCAGGGTCTGATCGGGTTATCCACAGGGTGCGTGTAGGTGGGCGGATGCCGCGGGCAATGTCGGTGGGTGCCCGTAGCGTGTGTGTCATGAAGCCTTCATTTATTGAAGAGCAAGAGGCTCTCGGGGAGCATTTCGAGGCGATCGCGGAGGCCGAACTGGCCTGCACGATTCGGGTG